>CALHWU010000105.1 GCA_938039795.1 uncultured Muribaculaceae bacterium | reverse complement strand
AATGAGCTGCTTGCGAAAAGTCGCATAGGCCTTACGCTGTTTTTTGCTTTCGGTCGGTAGATCGAAAAATACTATTACCCACATGATTCTATATGCGCTGAATCGACCGATTGAAGTCATGGTATGATATGAGGGTATACGAGCTTGCGCGATTCGCCTGAAAAACATCTCGCGAGCGATGCGGACGTCATTGTGGCTGCAATCATCAGTGGGCGGCATATGCGGCCGATCCTCACATCAATCACCGGAATCTGCAGAAGCTTCTGCTTGATTGATGAAGACAGATCTCCTATATCAGGATTCTCAAAGATCAGTTCATATACAAGCCTGTCGACTATAGGGCGGTATGGTTCCATCACGTCATCGGCAAGACAAAACGCATTATATCTGTTGCGGTGAAAAATGCCTATGGCCGGATGCAGCCCTGATCCGACGAGCGAACGGGCCATCACTGCCCGCAATATCGCATAGCCGTAGTTGAGCATGGAATTGATTATGTCGAGACCATCCTGTTCTCTTGTGAAATCAGCATGGCGTGGAAACAGGTTTTTCCAGTAATACACGGCTGCGCGTGCTTCGATATTTGTGGTATCGCCGCTTGTAACTTGTGTCGCCCACTTGGCCATGCATCCGATTTCGGCAGCGGAAGTAAGATTCAGCACGGTTGCCTGATTTGACACTTTAGCTACTATTGTCTGCTGCCATAGCTGTTTGCGCAATGGCTGTGACGACTCTATCTGCGCTTTAAGCCGCTCGGTCATCACGCTGTTGCCTGCCATAGGTAAAAGCAATCCTGTCGGCATATGACGTTCGTCGCATACTGCTACAGCTACATTTCGCTCCGACAGACAGGCCAATAATGCCGTAGACAGCGTGATCTGACGATTTTCAATCAATATCAGGCCGATGTCTTCGATCGGTCGAGTAGTCGTATTCTCGGGGCTGCCGCGCTTGTCGCGGATCTCTATGACAAGCTGCCCCTGATGAAGTGACAGATATGCCGGATTGGTAAAATAGAGAGTGCGTTTGATCATTTGATATTGTTTACTGCCGGTCAAAGATATATTCTCCCAAATGATTGATATTAACTTCAATCGGGTTAAGAGTCAATAATGATGTCACGCTATTGAGTCTTTTCACGTTGCCGTTTTTGATTTCAGGCTTGTCTTTTGAAGTCGTAGTAGTGGTGTTAAGTCGGAACGTATAATCATTTGATGAAATAACACATAGACGGTAAAGGTGGCTGTTGAGAGTCGGCCAGTCGGAGTTGGTGACCGCTTCGTCGATTTCTTTCTCGGAAAGACCGAGGATGAACATTGTATTGGACTGCAATGATATGACAAAAGTCCAGTCGGGGGACGGGAGAGTCCGGCCCACCTCTTCAGCCAGAGGCGAATCCGCCATGTCGAGATATGAGTCAGATGCAGCTTTCGGGTCGGTGATGACGACAGGCAAGCCGGCTCTTCTGCGTTTGACTGCGGTCCACAGACTGACGACACTCTCATGGTATTTTCCGTCAGCGTCTCTGTAAATGGCGATATGATGGTTGCTGCCGGCTTTGGCATAACCGATATCGCGTCCGCTGGAGTCTTTGCGCATCGCTATGAGATTGTCAGGATCGAGCGAAGTGAAACATCTGACGGTGCGTATCTGATTTGACTGCTGTGTGTCGGAATAAATCGGCCGCTCCTTCAGGCTTGCCTGATATTTGCTAGAATTGAATTTGCCATTGTCGACAAATTCGTTCATCCTTTCTCTTACAATCTCCCGGATCCGTAAGTCGACGATGGAATCAACATCCTTTATTCCGAGTGAGCCGACTTCATATTTGATGACTATGGCCGGCCTGTACATATCGGCTTTTGAGATATGTTTCAGACCCTCTTTGGTCCTAAGTCCCAATGGAGATTTTTTCAGAGATTTTATGGCAGCCTGGAGATCTCCTTCAAATGTCGCGATACGTTCGTTTACCTTCTCCCTGATTTTGGGGTCGACGATCATATCCGGATTCAGAAAAGCTTCAGAAATCTTTCGGTCAGGCGTCAGGATCTGAATCATCCCGTATACTGATTGTTCATGCAACGGCCCGCGAGGCACGGTGATACCGCTTTGCATGAGCTCTTTGCGTCCGTGGTGATAGGCATATCGTTTGCCATTGACGGCTACTTTCTTGCCTGGTTTGAATGATACGGCAATGTCTGCAACTTTATTGCTGACCTGCGAAACGGGAAAATGTGGCCTGGTTTTTGCCCATTCCTCGAGAAGATGATATCCAGGTTTCAGTTTGACTCCGGTATCTTCTGTCTCCTCTTTCATCTCAGAGCTTTGACTGTTTAGGTTGTTGAGCCGCTGAATGTATCCCTGACGGGTGAGGGCCACAGTCAGTGCGTCGATAGCGTGATGGCGGTGATCCATACGTTTGCTCCAGTCCTTGATCCTGCATCTGACGTGTGTCTGTCCTGCATGTTCGAATGTCTCTTCCTCAACAAGCCCTGCCTGATCATAACGTGCAAGATTAAGATCATGGATCACCATGTCATATCCCCATGCATGGCGGAGAAAATCGGTAACTGCTCCTGAAGTGACATTCACTTCACGACAAATTTCCGATAATAGCTCACAAGCCTTTCGGGTGATATACTGCGTGGCGTTTAGATCGCGGTTGAGGAAATCGGTCGGTATTTCCTCCCCTTTTGTCAAGAGCCGTTGGTATTTGGTTTTGGAAATGGCTCTGTTGTTGTATAGAGTCTCGACTCTTGCGATATATGCGTCAAAATCGGCCTGAGGCTGGGAAGCCATGAAGTCATAAGCTGTGCGGTTGCCTTTCTCGCGGTTGCACTTGCGGCATGAACAGGCCTTATTGGCTAATGAGTCGTCGAAGAATACGCTTCGCGGAAGGATGTGTTCGATTTCCATGCTGTCGAGCAATTCGGCCGCCGATATTGGCGCGCCGCAATATATGCAGCATTCTCCAGCCTCTTTCCATAGACGGTATTTTTGCAGGCGGTTGCGCGACGGCGTCACGCCATGTTCCAGATACCAGTCAGCATAGTTTTTGTTTTCTTTTTCGAGCCGGTCAATATCTTTCGATCTCTTCTCTCTTTGTTCGCGGGTCTGTCTGAGCGTGCGTGCCAGCTCGACTCTGACTTCGTCGACATCGCCCCATTTGTCGACAACAGAGTTTACGACCCATGTCATCTGATTTAATATCTTCTCTACTATCGGCTGGCGAAGAGCGTTTTTTTGCAGAAGCGGGAGGCATGATTTGAGCTGCCGCTGTATATTTTCTTCTTTGGTGATGCTGTCTGAATGGTTGACTCCAATCGTTTCGCATGCTTCGGAATATTTAAGTCCTTCTGCAAGATATGGCATGAGCCGTCTCATGAATTTAGCCGATCGGGAAGAATATCCGTCCTTTACGAAATCTATCGCCGCCAGTCGGTCGAGAGCCGCTTCATCGGTAATGCCGAACCGTTTGCGCAGAGCGTTCTTAAGCTCATCTATGTCGTCGATAGAATAAAGTACATGCCATAGTTGATAAAGTGGTTCGTTTTCTACTTCCGGACTCAGCATTCTGACTATCTCGCCGGTTTCGGCAATCACTTTCGGAAGCGTGGCTCCGTTAGCGTCACGTCCGTTAGTGGCTTCAACGAAATTGAGATTGAATCTCAAGAGGTCTTCTGCCTGAGGAATGTCTCCCAAAGCCTGCTTTATGCGGACATATGTTGAATTGCCCTTTATCCCTTTGCCTAATGACTGATCGGGACGGAAGCCGTCGCTGTTTTTCAGACCGACAAGGCTGAAGAGGTCTTTTTGCGACATTTTCTCATGGGTGTTGAGAAAATCAAAGATTCGCTGGCGTTCTTCATTGTCGAAGCAATACCGTTCCATCAGCATTCTGGCATCACGAGGGACAGATTCGGCTTGATCGAATATCGAAAGGTCAGGCTTATTCTTGTTGCTCTTGTTGCGGGTGTTTGCCAAAGTGATATTGTTGATCGTCTCATATAGACGGGCTGCTTGGGCAATCGGTGAGGAACTCGGTGCGGTTTTAGGCCCTCCCTTAACCGTTTTCCCGTCGGTCGAACGCACATAGTCGCGGCTCTCAAATTCACATAAGCTGACCAGGTGTTTGCACGATTTGAGCGGACGCTGATAGAATATCTCGCGTCTGAGTTCCGCAATATTTTCGGGAGTTAGTATTTCCGGATAGCGTTTGCTCTGCAATGTCATGATCTTATCGAATTCTTCAATATATGCCGCTCTTGGAAACACTTCGTTCCTGATACGGTATGTGACATGGCGTTTGCCGTTTTCCGATGTCACCTCCGACGCTTTCATGAGACCGGCGAAATATTGGCCTACCGTCAGTCCGTATTCCTTAATGGAGCGGTATCGTCCGTTAACGGATGCCACATATTCCGTCTCTTTCGCATTCGAATTGTCCGATTTGGAGTGGCGGTAGCCTCTCTTTCTGTTGATATGCATGATGACTCGTCCAAGCTCTGCCAATGTCACATGTTTGCTGTCATCTGCACAATCGGCTCTCAGTTGCCATAGTTCCATGGGAGATAATCGGGTGAGGTGATCGTCAGCATACGACATTCCCAGTCTGACGAGAATCGTATTGACTCGATCTCTGCGTTGCTGAAATCGGTCAGTGTTTCGACGCATGCCTCTTGCCGTAGTACGTATGCTGCATTTGCTCTCTCCCTTCCCTTTTTCAAAGCCTGTTGACTCGTCAGATGACAACGGAACAATTCTGCACCCCATTCCAAGAATCCTGACCGGCTCCTTTTGGTCGTTTACTTCTATTACAGCCCATCCGATGGATGCCGGGCCAAGATCCAAACCTAAAATTTTCATGATATTATTGTGAGATTTGATTTTTTTTGTAGGAATTATTTGCTGTCACAAAAGTAATGATTAATTTTGCAATAATAAAATTCTGCTAATCACAATAAGGATTATTCCGTTGTGAAAACATTCAGAGTGGGAGGCCTTGGCTTCTCGCTCTTTCTTTATGCGCTTGCAAAGATGTTGCCTCCTTCATTGTGGATGGCGGCGTATATGAGGTTATTGTATATCGTGGCGCGCCCGGCGGAGGCCCGGAAGTAAATCCGGTTGCGCAGGGTGTTGGTGCGCGACAGCAGCGGCCCACGCTGGCCGTCCGCTCCGGAGAGTGTTTTCTGTCTCCAGGTGACCTCCCACGGCTCCAGATCGCGGTCGACGAAGCCGCCCCGGGCGAAGTTCTCCCGGAAGTGCTGCATTGCCTTGGTGCCGACGATACGCGGCAGATCGTCGCGGATGAGTTTCAGCAGCTCCGGCTGCTGCTTTTCGACGAGGGCGAGAAATTTTTTTGGTGTCATTGATTGGAGATTGAGAGAAAATTGTTACTTTTGCGATGGTCTTTAGCCGCAAGGCTATCATGCCAGTTAGCGCCGGGGTGTTCCTTGAGAAACCCGGCTTATTTTATATATCATACTTTAGTAGCTCGCCTGCTCCCTTTATCACACAATAAACATGTTCAATTTTCCTTTTTAATAAATTGCCACGTTTATCCCGGTAGTACCGGAATTGTTCCATGGATTTGATCATCTTTTTATGATCAAACAGTGACGGGTCGTGGAAATACAGACAAACCGAATTAGAGGAGTGCTCGACATCTTCGCGGGCATTATATTTAGTGATTTGTGCGTTTTTCTTCGCAAACACATGCGAATACCACCCGTGTCCTGTTATGGAGCGTATATCCATTACTCTTCCATCCAACTCAAGGTCGAGAGCCGTGAGCTGCTTTCCGTTTTTCTTTTTCGATTCATCCAGGAATAAGGCTGCATGTCCCATGCGGAAAAGTTCATTTTGACACTCCAGTTCAAGCTGTGTAGAGGTTAATCCCTCGAAAAAGCGTTCCGCCTTGGGGCCATCGTGGACTATGTGACCAACATGTGAACCCCGCAGACCTCCTGTACGCTTGTCATACTCCACGTCGCGCCATTCGGGGTTGTTCTTTAATTCACGATACTTCGCGCGGACTTGCTTCTTGCGCTCCGTCTCTTCGTCCGGAATCACATTGTTGACACGTCGACAGCGTCCGCAATCCTTTTTCTTGTTGCGGAATGCTAACCCCAGGCGGTTTGTGATGCCGCCAGCGAACGGGCATGACGAGCAGCTCTCCGGAAAATACGGGTGATCCTGCCCGAAGAGATTGCCGGTCTTACCCGGATTATCCTTGAGACCCTTTTGCGGGCCGTTCTTTCGCGGATCCACCGCATCTTCGTGCTTAATTCCGGTCGCCGGCTCGTCGGTCGATTCCAAAGAGCACTGGCAGTTCCACCGGTCGCCGGGCCGATGACGACTCCAGAACGGATGATCCACCGGCAGGATCGTCCCCCAGTAGATCCGGTGGTCTGCTCCCGGATTCGGCGACGTCGACGGCACCCATTTGAGATTGGGGAGCACATCCTTGTCACGCTCGAACCGCTTCCACTCCGCTGCCTGCTGCGCCCGGATGACGGCCGTATCATACTCCGTCCGGAGCCACGATCCGCACTGGTGCGAGGCGATTGGTAAAACGTCATTCAACCACCGGTCGAACGGCTTTAGAGCGCCGTTTGAGTCGAGCAGCCTGGCGGCCATAGGGCGGCCATATCGTTTTTTCGAAAATAATCAGCCGCATTATAGTCTTAAAATCCGATAAAATCATTAGCTTTGCATATCACCTTTTCAATCTTATCACCATTCTCTACAGGCTATGTTACATTCAGCATCTGTAACAGCTCTTATCGCAAATATTTCGTTGAGCGGTCTTGATCACTGTCTCTCTGACAGGTGTGTGGATCTGGCGTGGATCGACCTTTTGAGTCTGCTGATCATATGTCTGACAGTGCTTGTCGGCATTGCGGTAGTGGCAGTTTTGATTTATCGTCTCTACAATAGTGCTGCGCAGTATAAATATCTTAACGAGGGCCGACGCCAGCGTAATGACGACATGAAGTCGAGCAGAGAATATGAAGGGCGGTTCAACAGGGAAACGTACGAAAGCGCATGGCGATGTGTAGAACATTACTGGAAAGCGGCAGAGGCGGGGAACGCTTCCGAATTTGACAGAAAGTCCGCTTCCAGAGCGATGGAGTATCTGGCCTGCGCGTGGGATTCGCTGGTATCGGAAGTCAATACTGACGAAAAAACTGATTCAGGCTCATGAGAAATAGTGCATTTCTGCGTGGTACACTGGTTATAGCCGGTATCGGCATATTTCTGGCAGTGATAGCGCTCGGCGGAGAGTCGGGACTGGCTATCGCCGTCATTCTTCTCGCGCTCGGAGGAATCGCGTTGCTGTGGTCTATCGTAGGACAGTTGCGCGAAGCTTTCTTCAGGCCTGCACAGAGGCTCTATGCCCGTGATTTCTCGTTGAAATTCTTTGCTACTCTGATGGGACTTTTCCTGATCATCGGGACGCTTATGTTCATGTACGTATTCCGACAGATAGGGAGCGCGCCGGTCAACGGACATGTTGTCAGATTTTCCAATACCGAACACATCCTGCGGTCAGTTATATGTTCGCTCGAACTGTTCATGCTCAATGTCGACGGCAATATATATGATCATCTCAACCAGTACCCCGCTTTGAAGGGGTGGATATCCGTGCAGACCGTATTGTCGTTTTCATGCACGGTGGCTGTGCTGCTTGGACTGGTGTATTCGCGTCTGTCGGCATATCTGCGTCTGTCATACGGCACTCACATAGGACATTCCCACAGTCATCTTTATCTTTTCTTTGGCAACAATCATCCTTCGCAGCTTCTTGCAAGGGACATAATGAGGAAGGATCCGAAAGCAGTTGTAGTGATCATCGACGAGGCCAATGTAAGCGAGGACGACAATGATGACTGGAGCGGTATTGTCGGACTGATGGCCCACAAGCGGAAAGTATTCATGGAGGCACAGAAGATGGGAGCAAAGCTGGCTATCGCAAGCCAGCAGTTCGACGATATCGACGACGATATCACTACACGCCCTGATTTTGACGCTTTCGGCTATCTTGGCCTTACGAAAATACGACAACTCATCCAGCGTCTTCACGCGACTCCTGATCCACAGCTCCACGTGTTTTTTATGGGTGATGACGAAGAGCTGAATATCAGAAATATAATCGCTCTTGCAAAGGATTCGACCATAAGCCGGATAGCGGCCGACCGCCGGGTGAAGCACCGTGTTTACTGTCATGCGCGCTACAACGGGCCAAACAGAGTGATCCAGGACGTGGCGCTAAATAAACACATCAGTCTGAAGATCGTGGACTCGTCACACATGGCTGTGGAACTGCTTAAAATGGATTCTGAGTGTCATCCGGTCAGAGTAGTGAAGTTCAGCGATAGCAATCCGGCTACGGTATCGTCTCCATTGAAAGCGCTCATAGTGGGATTCGGAGAGGTAGGTCGCGATGCATTCAGATTTCTGTATGAATTCGGATCTTTTCCCGGCGACAAGTCAACGGATGCCGACGCAGTCAAAAGCCCTGTGGAGTATGTGATAGCTGACAAGAATCTTGCCGACATACAGGGCACTCTCAAAGCGTCGATGCCGGGAGTTTTTTATAATGGCGCATCCCGGGATATCATAAGAATGGAGGCTGTCGACTATAACAGCGATCGTTTTAATGCCGGAGTACTCTCCGGCGATTTTCTCGCGGGTCTCAATTATGT
>CALHWU010000104.1 GCA_938039795.1 uncultured Muribaculaceae bacterium | reverse complement strand
ACGCCATCCACTACCTGAGCTTCTGCCGCAGCTTCACCGGCGTGGCCGACGCGATGGTGATACGCCGCGGAGAGGACTTCGCCATGGCCCGAGGACTATACCGCCGTCGCGACGCCGACGAGGAGCTCCAGCTCGGCATGCAGCGCGGACGCCGCAAGAGCCTCAAGCGCTCGGGCAAGGAATACACCCGGCTGGCCGACCACATAGGGGCATTCCCGATAGTGATGACCGCCCCCTCCGACACCGACCTGGCGCGAGGGGCGGCCGAGGAGCGCCGCAGGTGGATGGACATGGTCATATCGCAGGAGAGCCACCGCTACCTCGACGCCCTGATGCGCTACGCCACGGCGCTCACACAGCGCAACCGCATGCTGCGCGACGCCTCGGGCGACGGCGCACTCTTCGAGGCCGTGGAAATACAGATGGAGATGGCTGCCGAGGTGATCACCTCGGCCAGAAAGGAGTGGATCGACAAGCTGCGCACACGCTTCGGTGCGTTTTATGCCGCCATTGCGGGAGAGCAGGAGCAGGTGGATCTGTCATACGAGGACAGCACTGCCGATCCCGATGGCTCTCCCACGCGTCTGGCCGACGCTCTGGCACGGGCCCGCCGACGCGACGAAGCGATGCGCCACACCACCGTCGGCCCTCACCGCGACGACATAGCGATGACTCTCGCCGAGATGCCGCTGCGGCGCACCGCCTCGCAGGGTCAGACCAAGACCTTCACCACCGCCCTGAGGCTGGCGCAGTACGAATTCCTGCGCGAAGCCACGGGAATGCGTCCCCTGCTGCTCCTCGACGACATCTTCGACAAGCTCGACTCGCGGCGCGTGGAGCGCATAATACAGCTCGTGGCGAGCCGCGACTTCGGACAGATATTCATCACCGACACCAACCGCAAGCATCTCGACGAGATCGTGGGCCATATGGCCGGCGATTTCAGGATGTGGACGGTCAGAGACGGACAATTCACTCCCGAACGATGAAACGCACCGAACCGCTGCTATTCTCCGAGATCTTCAACCGCGTGGTGGAGCAGAGCGGCCATGCCGACACCTACGCCGAGCAGCGCGCCTGCTTCGTATGGCCCGAGGTCGTAGGGCTGGGGGTCAACCGCTACACCACCCACCGGTATGTGGACCACGGCACGATGCACGTATACATAACATCCGCGTCGCTCAAAAACGAACTCGGGTTCCACAAGGCCGCGCTGATCGAACAGATCAACCGTCGGGTAGGCAGAAACGTTATAACCTCAATAACTATTCACTGACATGGAAGCAGGCACATTTCTCCCGTCCGATAATCCGAAGGTGCCGGAGGCACAGTTCCCGTTCAGGCACGTGCTCCCGGTACAGATGCGTTTCACCGACATCGACATGCTCGGACATCTCAACAACAATGTCTATCTCAGCTTCATGGATCTGGCCAAGGTCAACTATTTCTCGGCCGTGCTCCCCGACGGGATGGACTGGCGCAGCCTAAAGGCCGTAGTGGTGCATATAGGATGCGACTTCTACTCGCCAAGCTATTTCAACGAATCGCTCGAAGTATGGACGCAGGTCACTTCGGTCAGTACCCATAGCTTCAAGATGGAGCAGCGTATAGTCAACGGCGTCACCGGACAGACGAAATGCGTGGGCCACACAGTCATGGCCGGATTCGATCCGGCCACGGCCAAAGGGCAGGCTCTCGACCGTGAATGGGTAAAAGCCGTGGAAAAGTATGAGCAGAGGAAGCTCTGAGATTTGCAGATTACGAGCTTATGCATTAATTTTGCAAAAAACATCCCCAAATGACTGATACCGTTACCGACATAAAGGGCACGATGGCCGCCATACTCGAAGCCGAGAGCAAAGCCGTGGCAGCAATCCCCTACACGCCCGACTTCGACAAGGCCGTGGAACTCATCGTCGACCACGTGAAACGCCGCGGAGGCAAGCTCGTCACATCGGGCATGGGCAAAGCAGGCCAGATAGCCATGAATATCGCCACGACCTTCTCCTCCACCGGCATCCCGGCGGTCAACCTCCATCCGAGCGAGGCCCAGCACGGCGATCTGGGAGTGCTGCAGCCCGATGACGTGATGCTCCTCGTAAGCAATTCGGGCCGCACACGCGAGATTGTGGAGCTTCTCGGTCTGGCCGATGAGCTCTATCCCGGCATCCCCTCGATCGTCATCACCGGCAACGCCGACAGCGAGCTCGCGCAGCGGGCCGACGCCATGCTCTTCACAGGAGGCGCTCCCGAGGTATGTCCGCTCGGACTCACTCCCACCACCTCCACCACGCTCATGACCGTCATCGGCGACGTGCTCGTGGTGAACGTCATGAAAGCCACCGGGTTCACCAAGGCCGAATATGCCAAACGCCATCACGGAGGTTATCTCGGCCACAAAAGCCGCCAGTGAACGGCCACTGAAAAGGAACCGGCTGCCGGCCATCAACTTCCTTTAACCTCATAATCCCATTTTACTTTGAGAAAGATCATAGTTGCGGGCGAATGCTCGCTTGACATAATATTCCCTGCCGACACCGACGGTGACACCATCAGTCTGACGGCACACCCCGGGGGAAGACTGCTCAACGCCGCCGCCATACTCGGCGATTGCGGCCATAGCGTGGAATTCGCAGGAGAGGCCTCCCGCGACCTGACCGGCGACATCATCACAGCTTTTCTCACCCGTCATCACGTAGGCACCCGATCCATCGACCGGTATACGGCCGGAGTCACACCGTCATATTTCATTTTCGATCAGCGCGACGAGGCCACGGTGGCCATGCGCAGCAACACGGTCGAGGGGTTCGACTTCATATGGCCGCGCATCGACGCCGACGACATAGTGATATTCGGCTCATATTTCGCACTCGACAACCGCATCCGCCCCAACCTACCGACTTTCTTGCCAATGCGGCTGAACGCAAGGCCACGATCGTATATCTTCCGGGATTCCTGAAAAAACTGGAGCCGAGCATCACCAAAGTGATGCCTTTCATTCTCGAGAATCTGCAGTTTGCCGACATGGTGGTGACCCGCAGCGGAGATTTCGCCAACATCTTCGGGCCCAACGCCACTCCCGCGTCAAGCTACCGCGACCATATCAGCTTCTACACCCGCCTTATGGCCAACGTTGACGATCAGCGCCGGGAGATAAGCATTTTCCACGGCAACGACACGTTAACAGAGACCTTCACCTCGGATCAGCAGCCACTGAGGGTCAACTCGCTCGCGCTTGCAGCTCTGACCGATGCTCTTGTCGAACTCGGCATCACCCACGACAACTCCTCCAACCTCCCATCCGGACTGCTGCGCATGCTGCTCGCGCACACCTCCGGCTTCATATCATCCCGAAAGTGAAAACCAACGATACATCCCTCTCCTCCGGATTTCTGCCGGGCGACTCGCGCAAAGCCGGCGAGCCGATAGTGAAAGCCATTACAGTAGAAGAGGCAACCTCCCACCTGCGTGACGCCGCTTTCAATAAGGCCTACGACGGCATGCGCCGCTATGCATCCGACGCGATAGCCGCCGGCGAAGGACAGCACGCCATCGACGCTCTTACAGCCATCGACGCGGTGATAGCCATAGCCCCCGATGCCGACAAACCCGATATCGCCGACAAACGCGCGGCTATAAAGCAAGTGCTGACAGCCCTGCACCTGTCGGCAGGGAAAACCGCAGAAGCCATGCAGACTGCAGCCGACACGCTCAACATGCTTGCGGCAAGCCCGAAGCGCCGCGACGAAGCTTTCCTGAGCGTATTGGCATCTCTGCTCCACGACGTGGCCCTGCTCCACTCCGCACGCGGAGAATACCGCCAGGCCGAGCGGGAAGTGGAGAAGTCGATGAAAATACTCGAACGGCTTGCGCGCACTGATCCGCGCCGCTACGCCTCGGCTCTTGTCATGGCCCAGGGATCGGTCACGCAGGTGATGCACTCCCGCATGAAGCAGGCCAATCTCCTTGCCCACACCCAGGCGGCTGTGGAGACCTATATGGCCATGGTGGCCGACAAAGTGCCCGACGCCACCGACCGGCTTGTCGACTCTCTCGCCGAGGAGGGCCATACGCTTGCCCGCATGGACAAGCACCGTCAGGCAGTGCAATATTACACCCGGGCGCTGAAATACCTCGTTGACATCGAGCCGGAAATGACCCTCCGGCAGCTTACTCTCTCCATCTATCTCGGCGAAAGCCTCCTCAACATCAAGGGACAGCGCGACAAAGGCGTACATCTCCTCAACACCATGCTCCATAAGGCCACGCGTCTCGGAGCCGACGACCAGCACCGCCGCATTGTCGGGATACTGCTCAATGCCAACACCCGCCGGCTCGACATCCTCGGCCTCTGGCACAAACTGTTCCCCCGCTAAAACAGACTTCTCATATCCAATAAATCCCACACAATGTCGACATATTCACCACAGACCGACACAGCGGCACCTGCGAATGCACGAATAGCGATCGTCACAGCCGAATGGAACTCCCATATAACCCACCGCCTGCGCGACGAAGCCGTGAAGACCCTCAAAGCCCATGGAATGGCCGACGACGCCATCGGACTACACGACGTGCCGGGCACCGTAGAGCTTACTTATGCCGCCGCCAGGCTCACACGTTCGTCATACGACGCCGTCATTGTATTCGGCTGCGTGCTCCGCGGCGATACGCCTCACTTCGACTACGTTTGCCAGTCGGTGACACAGGGCGTCACCGGGCTTAATCTCCGCGCGGAGGTGCCGGTGATTTTCGGAGTGCTGACCGTCGACACCGAGCAGCAGGCACTCGACCGCATAGGTGGCCCTGCCGGCAACAAGGGAGCCGAAGCCGCCCTCACGGCACTGAAAATGATAACGTTCGACCGAAGCGTCCCGCGCCTCGACCTATAGGACACAGCACATACAACATCATGAAAAAACTCAGACTCATCCTTGCGGCAGCCGTCATATCGGCCTCAGCCGCAACAGCCATAGCCGATGACAAAGCCGAAGGCAAGGAGCGCGGATATCTCACCATCAACCGCCCTACAGCCGAAGCCCATATCGGCTTCCTCGCTTCCGACGAGCTTCAGGGACGCGAGGCCGGCTACCCGTCGGGACGCATAGCTGCCAACTATGTGGAGGCATGCCTGCGCTCGATCGGCCTGGAGCCGTGGGACGGCAAATCATTCCGACAGCCGTTTGCTGCCTACCGCCGCGAACGTCAGAAAAAGGGCCGCTACACAGTCCACCCCGACTCGATAACCCGACTTGAGAGCGAAGTGCATCAGCGGCTGCCTCTCACCAACATCATGGGCCGCATCACTGGCAAGAATCCCGATGAGGTAGTGATCATCGGAGCCCATTTCGACCATCTTGGAGTGGATCCGCTGCTCGACGGCGACCAGATCTACAACGGTGCCGACGATAACGCTTCGGGCGTGGCTGCCGTGCTGCAGATAGCGCGCGCCTTCGTGGCCAGCGGAGTGCAGCCGGAGCGCACCGTCATCTTCGCCCTTTGGGACGGTGAGGAGAAAGGCCTTTTGGGCTCCGAGCATTTCATGCTGCAGTGGCCCGATCCGTCGAAGATCAAGGGTTATCTCAACTTCGACATGATCGGCCGCAACAACAATGAGGCCAACCCCGAGCATGTGGTCTACTTCTATACCGAAGCTCATCCGGTGTTCGAGCAATGGCTCCGCAGCGACATAGAGCAGCGCGGACTCCGCCTGAAACCCAACTACCGTCCGTGGGACCGCCCCATCGGAGGAGGCGACAACGGATCGTTCGCCAAACGCGACGTGCCCATCATATGGTACCACACCGACGGACACCCCGACTACCACATGCCGTCGGACCATACCGACCGCATCAACTGGGACAAGACTGTCGACATCACCCGCGCGGCCTATCTCAATCTGTGGAATCTCGCCAACATGACCGCCTACTGATGCCACGCCGCCGACCATTAGCCATCACGCTGGCATGCGCCCTCATGATGTGGAGCTGCAGCCGGGCCGACCACTTCACCGTGGAGGGAGAGCTCCCGGGAGGAGCCACTTCCAACGTGGAGATGACATATTATGCCGACGGAGGCATCAGGCGCACAGCCACCGTGGCCGAAAACGGCAAGTTTGTCCTTACAGGAGCGTCGCAGCAGCCCACGCTGGCGCTTCTGACAGTATCGGGAGGATTGCCGGCCGCCACTCTCATCACCCGCGACGGCGAGAAGATACGCCTTGCTGTCGACAGCGCCATGGCAGGGCTGACACGCATCTCAGGCAGCGGCCAAAGCGAAAAGATATGGAAATTCTTATCCGGCAACAGCCTGATCCTCTCCTCGGGGAGCGACGCCGAAATCAACCGCCTCGTGGCCGATTATGTCAGATCACACCCATCCGATCTCAGCGCTGCCGCGCTTATGGTCACCGTGTTCCGCACTCCCGGCCATGAGGCCATGGCCGACTCGCTTGTGGCCGTCATTGATCCTGAGGCGCGCCCGCTGGAAGTAATGCACAATTTCAGCGAAGTTCTCTCCACTCAGATATCGAGCGACGCCCGGGGAAAACTCTCCAACATGACTCTCTACGATCGCCGCGACACCACTGTCTACTTCGCGCCCTACAACCAGTCGGCCTGCATGATAGCTTTCGTATCCGACATTCCGCACCAGCGCGACTCCGTCATAAGCGCCATCCGCTCGCTTGCCGACAGTCTGCCACGCCGGCGGTTCAAGGCCGTGGAGGTGACACTCGTGCCCGACTCGGCTGAATGGAAGCGCCTGACGGCCCGCGACTCCGCATCGTGGATCCAGGCATGGGCTCCCGCCGCCATCGCATCGCCGGCCATGCGCCGGCTTGCCGTGCCGCGTACCCCCTTCTTCATAGTGGCCGACTCCACCGGCACCCAGATCTACCGCGGCAGCAGCGCCCTGAAGGCATCAGCGGCCGTCGACGGCATAATTTCACGCCATTAACGTCCTAAACTCTCCCCGGATATGCTCGTCAAGACCTACGGAGCCGCCGTACAAGGCATCGACGCAATAGTGGTCACCATAGAGACCGTCGTCGAACAGGGATTCTCATTCTGCATGGTAGGCCTCCCCGACACGGCCGTCAAGGAGAGCTATCAGCGCGTGCAGGCAGCCATGGCGCAGAGCGGCACCGGCTGGCCCCGGCGCAAGGTGACGATCAACCTCAGTCCGGCCGACGTGCGCAAAGAGGGAGCGGCCTACGATCTGCCGATAGCCATCGCGGCCCTCGCCGCCGACGGCAAGCTCCCCGCTACGGCTCTCGACGGCATGATGATCATGGGGGAGCTGTCGCTCGACGGCTCGCTGCTCCCCATCAAGGGGGTGCTCCCTATGGCCATCAAGGCGCGTTCGCTCGGCTTCAAGGGCATGATAGTGCCGCTTGACAATGCCACAGAAGCGGCCGTGGTCAACAATCTCCACGTTTACGGAGCCCGGAGCCTGCGCCAGGTGATCGACTTCCTTTCAGGGAGAGACGCGATAGAGCCGACGGTCGTGGATACGCGGGCGGAGTTTGCCGCCGAGTCATCGGTTTTCGACTGCGATTTCGCCGAGGTCAAGGGCCAGGAGCAGGTGAAGCGAGCCTTCGAGGTGGCATGCGCCGGAGGCCACAACATACTCCTTGTCGGGCCGCCGGGATCAGGCAAATCCATGATGGCCAAGCGCCTGCCATCAATACTCCCCCCGCTGACGCTGCAGGAAGCCCTCGAAACCACCAAAATCCACTCCGTGGCCGGAAAACTCAAAGCCGGATCACGTCTGCTCACACGCCGGCCGTTCCGCTCGCCTCATCACACGATCTCACCGGTCGCGCTCGTGGGAGGAGGCGCCAATCCCATGCCCGGTGAGATCTCGCTGGCTCACAACGGAGTGCTTTTCCTCGACGAATTTCCTGAATTTTCGCGGTCGGTGCTCGAAGTGATGCGTCAGCCGCTCGAAGACCGCACGATCAGCATTTCGCGCGCCAGATACTCCATAGAATACCCTGCCGGATTCATGCTCGTTGCGAGCATGAACCCATGTCCCTGCGGATACTATAACCATCCCACCCGTGCCTGCGTCTGCCAGCCCGGAGCCGTGGAGCGTTATCTCAACCGCATCTCCGGCCCTCTTCTCGACCGCATAGACCTGCAGGTGGAGATCTTGCCGGTGGATTTCGACGAGATGCAGAGCGGACGCCCCGGGGAGTCGAGCGCGGCCATAAGAGAGCGCGTAGTAAAGGCGCGCAAAGTGCAGGAAGAGCGGTTCCGCGACTGCCCGGGAGTGCACTGCAACGCCCAGATGACCTCCCGGCTCCTCACCACACATGTCCGTCCCACCCCGGAGGCCATGAAGATACTTCGCGACACGATGATACGCCTCGACATGTCGGCCCGCGCCTACGACCGCATACTTAAAGTCTCCCGCACCATAGCCGATCTTGCCGGCTCTCCCGACATCCTCCCCGAGCATATGCACGAGGCCGTCAGCTACCGCGCCCTCGACCGCTCCTCCTGGGGCCGCTATTAGTCATATATGTCCTATAAGTCTTATACCACCAAAATGATAGAGAATAAAGATTTTTTGCCTCTTCGAGGCAATTTCCGACAACTTATAGCCTTCCAAAAAGCTGAATGCATATATGATCTGACTGTATTATTTACCAGGTCTTTTCTATCCTCATCTGACCGCACGGTCGACCAGATGGTGCAAGCTGCCCGAAGCGGCAAACAAAACATTGCAGAAGGATGTGCCGCTTCAACGACCTCCCGTGAAACAGAAATCAAGCTTTTGAATGTCGCCAAGGCTTCATTACAGGAATTGCTCCTCGACTATGAGGACTATCTGAGAATCAACAGCCTCAGCATATGGACAATAGAAAATCCGCGACTTGCAAAACTCAGGAAAATCTGTATTGCCAACAATGATTCTGCTTTTTATCGCGAACTATTCAAAAAATGCAATAACGAAATGGTCGCAAATATGGCCATAACATTGATTCACCAAACCGACGTGTTCTTACGTCGGCTCATTGAGAAAGCAAAAAACGATTTTCTTAATAGTGGGGGAATCCGGGAGCAGATGACCCGCGGGCGCCTCGAATACCGTAAATCCCATCCCGACCGACAATGAGGTATGGGACTTATCAATATTATAAGTCATATAGGACCTATAAGTCATATAACATATCAGATTTGTCTATAACTCTCAACTAAACTGTAACGATTTCAAGCTTTGCCAAAGCTCAGTTAAAATCCAGCGAACAGAAACAACAAACCTATTTCGGACGTTTTGCGAGGGCTTTAACCCTTATAATGTGTTGCAACACATTATAAGGGTTAAAGCCCTGATTTTCAATGCGTTAAATAATATTAAGCATTTGTTTCGCTAAAAAATTCCTTATACCTTTGCAGTCTCTTGAACCACGTCATTGACGTGATAAGATCGGCATTTAGTACATTGACATTTTGGGAGCAAAATTTGGCCGCATGGTTTGGCAACCATTTTCAGACATAGTCAGAAAGGCATGATACGGCCTTGAAGTGAGAATTAACGGGATAAATATCAGATCCCCACTATTAATTTAATTTTTTATATTATGGAGATATTTTTCATCTTTTTTGGTCTTTTGCTTATAGCAAAGCACCAGGTTATGATTCTCAAATATCGGTACAAATGTGCCGAGATTTGTCCCGAGAGACTTTTTGGTAATGCGCATCAGCTATACCTTTTAACAAGACTCTCGGAAAAGCAGCCGCGGCGTCGTACGGTTTTCATCCCGCTTTTGGGTAGACGAGTAAAGAGACTCTTATACAGTGAGATTGCAGGTATATGCATCATCTTCGGGAGTATATATTGGGCATGGAATTATTCAACAGACTTTCCACTTATTCTCTCAATAGTTCTCGGAGGAGCTTCCTGGATTTTCATTACCAAATATGCGCTGACTATTATGCTGAAGTTATGTGATTATCCTTCGGTTAAGCACATAGCTATTGCAGTAATAACCTTCCCTGCGCTATTGTTTGTGTCCTATGCACTCCTATATCTGCTTGTGTTCTTCAACATATATAATTTACCGTATTTTAATATTTAACGTATGATTAAAATATTCACTACTGTTTGGCCGCACAAATATTTGAGGCCGAAACAGGAATTCTCAAAAGAATTTGTAAACAAGCTTATTGCTAACACCGACGTCGAAACGACTACGGCTTTTGATTCAAATGATGCTATTGGACTCATACTTCTTGACCAAGCTGACAGTATGCAAGAGTTCATGCGCCTCCATGGCCTCAATGGACGTGTTGGTTTAATTTACAATCTTTCTTACCCTTATCCTGGGTGGACACTTATAGTTGAGACCGATATTGTGAGAGGATCGAACAATCTGCTCGTCAGCAAATTTTTCCGTTGGGACAGAATTGAATCCCAGAGCATCCTCTCTTTTGATGAAATCCTCGATATGCAATAACAAAATTTATATCAACCCGTAGGCGTCCTCGCGGCGCTCACATAAACAACAAAAAACAATGAAAAAAGAAAATTACTTAAACTCGTGCTTATACAACGAGTTACTCAATTCAATCAAGAAAGCAATAAATAAAAAGAAGCAGATCAAGCTAAATTACACATTAACCCCAAAGAATGAAGCTGAAATAATGTCTCAACTGTCCGATCACATAACAGACGGCCAAATTAAAAAGAGTATATTCATTCATAAAAATCACTTCCGGGAATTCGAGAATGGCACAGAAATCACTATTAATCCAGAAAGGAAGGAGGTCAAATTAGCTTTTAATAAAGATGACTCCAGAAACGATTATGAAGAGATTTTCGCCTACTCTTTCGGACCATTCAATCCTTACAAATATTTCTTATCTCCTAAGAAAATCATAATCGTTGATTGGGAACCCTTTATGCTGGTCGGTGAATTGGAAAAATATCGGGCTGGAGAAATACTTCAGTTAGGAGGACATCTTCAGGCTAAAGAATTTCCCACATATGATAAACTTGAGGCAAATACTCACCGTATAGCTGTTGACTTCTGTAAACACTTAATGTCAAAGTTCTCTGTTGACAAAACGAAAGATGAGATTATGCAAGATCACATGTGCATTCTTGAACATAATTTTTTCCCGGCACTTGCATTCACAAATAATTGTAGTTCCAATCAATCACATATGAAGAAATTTTCCGAATGGAATAAAGACATTTTATCCTTCCTTTTGGATTTCTATGAAGGTGATATAATTATCGGACACAGAGATTTCATGGGACATATTTGTTCATATGGTGGCATGTTCAATGCAGCTCTATGGAAGGACAATCCCGATTCTGAAGGAGAAAGCACCGAGATATTATTGCAGGGGCGCCACAATGCAACAATTATTGGCCGTAGGATAATTCGCTCATGGTTTAATCATAATCTTGGAGGTAAAGGCGCATCAGCTATATTAGATGAGAAAGGAAAGCTTTGGATAGGGTATGTCCATTTTCAATCTCGAAGCATTAGTGTCCACTAAAAAATCATAAGAGTACTTTGAAATTATTGAAATTCAATT
>CALHWU010000103.1 GCA_938039795.1 uncultured Muribaculaceae bacterium | reverse complement strand
TGAACCGGGTAAGGGGAAATATACGCTTTATTTTATCTTAAATGAAAGAGCCGTGCGCCGCGGCCGCCGATTGCCAAAAAAACGGGGCAGACAAGAGGGCGCAGCCGCTATTTTCGCTAAATTTGCCGCCGCGGGGCGCCCACCGGGGGCGCCCCGGCCGCACACAAACGAAAAAAAACAACGACAACAGATGGCATGGATTGACAAACTGTCGTATCACCGGCGGCTCTTCGCCGCCCTGCTGATCTATTCGCTCGCCATGGTGGCCGCCGTAGCCGCCTTCCAGTATCAGCGCGAGCGGCGCCACAAGGCCGAGACCCTCGACGCACGCCTCCAGGGGGTCAACGCCCGCCTCCTCCAGGAGCTCGCCCGGGGAGCAAGCCCCGAAGCCCTGCGCGCCCCCCTGGGCGACGCCCTCCCCGGCCTGAGGCTCACGGTGATGGATCGCAGCGGCCGCGTGGTCTACGACAACTCCCCACTGGGCGACACCCTGCAGGGCACCCCCCACACCGACCGCCGCGAGATAGCCGCAGCCATCAGCCGCGGCCACGGATACTCGCTGCGACGCCACAGCGCCTCGACGGGACAGACCTACTTCTACTCCGCCACCGCCGACAGTGCCCGGATAGTGCGCACAGCCGTGCCCTACAGCCTCACCCTCCGACAGCTCCTCTCGGCCGACTACGGCTACATATGGGCGCTGCTGGCCATCGCAGCCGTCATGTGCACCGCAGGCTACATGGCCACACGCCGGCTGGGAGAGCACGTCAGCCGCCTCAACCGCTTCGCCCAGCGAGCCGAGCGCGGAGAGCGCATCTACGACACCGACCCATTCCCCCACGACGAACTCGGCGAAATATCGAGCCACATCGTAAGGCTCTACGCCCGCCTCCAGCAGGCCACCGCCGACCGCGACCGCGAGCACCGCGCCGCCCTGCGCGAACAGCAGGAGAAAGACCGCATCAAACGCCAGCTCACCAACAACATCAACCATGAGCTCAAGACCCCCGTGGCCTCCATGCAGCTCTGCCTCGAAACCCTTCTGGCCCACCCCGCGATGCCAGCGCCGCAGCGCGAGGAGATACTCCGCCGCAGCGCCCGCGCCTGCCAGCGGCTCAGCCGCCTGCTCGCCGACATCGCGACAATCACACGGCTCGACGACGGAAGCTCATGCATAGCCGCCGAAGAGATATCCATCGCAGCGATAGCAGCCGACGCAACCGAAGAATACACCCCTCAGGCAGAAGCCAGAGGCATGACGATCATCAACCGGGTGACATTCAGCGACCCCGTCAGAGGCAACCGGTCGCTGATGGAATCCGTATTCGCCAACCTTCTGGCCAACGCCATCGCCTACTCCGGAGGCACCATCGCGGAGATCGGCCAGAAGACCGACGACGGCACACTGACGATCACCGTAAGCGACGACGGCTGCGGAGTCGACCCACAGCATCTGCCACGCCTCTTCGAGCGATTCTACCGCGTGGACAAAGGACGCTCCCGGCAGGCCGGAGGCACCGGGCTCGGCCTCGCAATCGTCAAAAATGCCATCGCATGGCACGGAGGCACAATCGAAGCCTCGCTGCGCCCCGGAGGAGGCATGCAGTTTACCATCCGGCTCCCCATCCCACGCTGACAGCTCCGCCCCCTCACGCCCCCCCTCTTGCCTTTACACCCGCCACGCTTAAAGTAAACTTAAAGAATCTGCAACATTTATGAAACATTCTATGTTTTACTTTGCGGAAACAAACCACTAAACCAATTAAAGATGGAAATACTTTTTCTTTGCGTGGTAGTGTTTCTGTTCCTGCTCGCAGTGTTCGACCTGTCGGTGGGAGTCAGCAACGACGCCGTCAACTTCCTCAATTCCGCAATGGGGTCGAAAGCCGCATCCTTCAAGCGGATCATCATCGTGGCATCCATAGGCGTATTCATGGGCGCAGCCATGAGCAACGGCATGATGGACATAGCCCGCCACGGCATCTTCCGACCCGAGCACTTCTCATTCTACGACCTGATATGCATATTCATGGCCGTAATGGTGACCGACATCATACTGCTCGACATCTTCAACTCGCTCGGCATGCCCACGTCGACCACCGTATCAATGGTGTTCGAGCTGCTCGGAGCCACATTCGTCGTATCACTGATCAAGATGGCCACCGACACCCCCGACCTCGGATTCAACGACCTCCTCAATACCGAAAAGGCACTCTCCGTCATACTCGGCATATTCCTCTCCGTAGCCATAGCCTTCTTCTTCGGCACCCTCGTGCAGTTCATCGCCCGACTGCTGTTCTCATTCAACTACCGCAGCCATCTCAAATGGAAAATAGGCATATTCGGAGGCATCTGCGCCACCGCCATCGTCTACTTCCTGCTCATTAAGGGTCTGAAGGATCTCGCATTCATGACTCCCGAGCTGAAAGCATGGATCAACGACCACACGACGGTAATAATCCTGTCGTGCCTCGCCGGATTCACACTGATCATGCAGCTGCTCCACGCCCTGCGGGTCAACGTACTGAAAGTGATAGTGCTCATGGGCACGTTCGCCCTCGCCATGGCCTTTGCCGGCAACGACCTCGTCAACTTCATCGGCGTCCCCCTCTCAGGCCTCTCCGCCTTTACCGACTACGCCGCCAACGGCTCCGGCGATCCCCACGGATTCCTGATGAATTCGCTCAACGGCCCCTCCGACACATCCATATGGTTTCTCATCGGCGCCGGAGTAGTGATGGTGGTATCGCTCGCCACATCGCGCAAGGCACGCAAAGTATCGCAGACCGAAATCGGCCTCGGATCACAGGAAGCGGGCGACGAAATGTTCGGCTCCTCACGGATAGGCCGACGCCTCGTACGCTGGACCCTCTCGCTGGTCAACTGGACAAGAGACATCACTCCCCTTCCCGTGCGCCGCTGGATCAACCGACGGTTTGATCTCGACGAAGCCATCATGGACCAGGGAGCCGCATTCGACCTCATCAGAGGATCAGTCAATCTCGTCCTCGCCGGCGCACTCATCGCCCTCGGCACATCGATGAAACTCCCGCTCTCCACCACATTCGTCACCTTCATGGTGGCAATGGGTTCATCGCTCGCCGACCGTGCCTGGGGACGCGAAAGCGCCGTATTCCGCATCACAGGCGTCATATCCGTAATCGGCGGATGGTTCATCACCGCAGGCGCCGCCTTCCTCGGAGCCGGAGTGATAGTGCTCGCCATGCATCTCGGCGGAATATGGGTGATGATACTCCTTGCCGTAGTGACAGTGGCCATCATCATACGCAGCAACCGCCGCTTCAGAAAAAGCTCTTCGGAAACCGCTGAAGGGGGCGACACACTGTTCCGCGCCATTATCTCCACCACCGACCAATCGCAGATCTGGCCCATGCTCATGATGTATATTACGGGCAACCAGGATCGTTTCATGATCTACGCCCGCGATACTTACAGAGAGATAACACAGGCCTTCGTCGACGACGATGTGAAGACTCTCGACAAAGCCGAACGCACTCTGTCCGCCAACAAGAAAGCACTCAAGAACGCCCGACGCAAAGAGACACTCTGTCTGAGAAAGCTCCCCCAGCAGACAGCACTGGAGAAAAGCGCCTGGTTCTATACCAGCAACAACTGCTGCATGTCGATACTCTACAACCTCCACCGCATCAACGAAGGATGCAAGGAACACGTAGAGAACAATTTCCTGCCGCTTCCCACACATTACGCCACGGATTTCGCCGAAATCCGCACACGCATCACAATCCTCTTCAATGACACACTGACAATGATGCAGAGCGGCGACATATCCACCGTAGCTCTCCTGCGCCGCCACTGCGACGAGATCAAGGACACCCTCTCCGAGACCTACCACAGACTGCAGAACCGCCTGCACAGCGACGATCCCAAGACGATGGCAGTGCTCTACGTATATCTCAACATGCTTCAGGAGAGTCAGGAGATGATGTCGGGCATCCGCAAATACCTCCGCGCTTTCGCCAAGCTGACCGACAGCGGCTACTCCACCCGCCAGACAGCCGTATCGCAGCAGGATTGAGATCCTCCCCGACAGCCATATAGCATTGTGCCGCCGACCGCATCCAATAAGGATGGTCCGGCGGCACAACTATTATCATATCGACAGCCTGAAATGCCTACTGTCAATCCGTCACCATCACAACGGCCCCGTACGATTCACCTTGTCCGCGGCTTCTCACCACCGCACGCAGGCGGCATGAGTTGTTGCCGACAGCATCATGCGGAAAGACGGCCGTTGGCATAAAATTCCAGGTCGCCGGTCAGGCCTGACTTCCCGCCCATGTTGGGTATTACGCTATACACCCATTCCTTGCCGAAAAAACCTTTATAGAACTCCCAGTTGGCTCCGTTCTTCCAGAAAGTCACCACGTTGAGATAATAGTGATGTCTGAAAGGTGAGATGACCGTCCGTTTATCCATGTCAGGCAATCGTTCCGGCAGTTCCAGGCGTGTTCCGCTCCACGACGAGATGCCTGCACCCTGTGACTTCACATATTCGTAGAACGCTCTGCACGCGGCGACGCCACTGCTGGCGTTGATCGACAGCTCACCGTTTCTCACTGAAGTCTCAAACACATCGCATCCGTCACGCCGGTCGAGCGAGACCGATACTTTTACGGGAATATCACGCCCGTCGGCATAATCACATGCTGCAAAATTAATGAAATAACCTCCGATGACAAATATCTGTAGGGCGATTTTTCATGACGAAACAGTTTGGCCGTCTGAAATATTTTTTGCAGTTTTGCGGTAATGAATCAGATCATAACACTCGAAAGCCCCCGTCTGCAATGGATAGGCGTGGAGCTTGCCAATCCGGCGGTGACATCGGTTCCTGCCGGCGTCACGGCGGTGATAGGGCCTAACGGAGCCGGCAAATCGACTCTCGGCCGCATCATAGAGCGCGGGCGCAACCTGGCCACGAATGCCATCCGCTCGCCGCGACCCGATCTCAAAGTGAGGCGGCTGGAGTTTAACGACGTCCATTCACTCTCTGCAGGCAAGGTGACTTACCGTCAGCAGCGCTATGAATCGTCGATGAACGATGACGTACCCCTCGTACGCGACATCCTCGCCGGAAGCATAGCCTCGGGCAGCCACGCGCCGTTTGATATGTCGTCGCTGCTTGACCGGCGCGTCAACTACCTGTCGAGCGGCGAAACGCGCAAGATGCTCATCTATCAGGCACTGACCGGCCGGCTTCCCGACTTGCTGATACTTGACAATCCCTATATAGGTCTTGACGCGCCGTCGCGCGGACAACTCGACGATGCTCTGCAACGGATGGCGCGCAAGGGAGTGTCGATACTTCTGCTTGTCTGCGATCCGGCCGACATCCCCGACTATGCTTCGGCTATGCTTGAGATAGAGCATATGACTGTCGGCGAAATGATCATAGCTCCCGCCGCCGAATTACGCGCCAGAGCGGCCCTGCTGTTTCCCGCAGCCACGTCTGCACCGTCGCTGCCGCATTGCGCCGAACCCGACGACATCGACGCAGATGTTGCAGCCGCAGAGATGCATGGATGCACGGTAAGCTATGGAGGGGTGACACTTATCGACTCAGTCGACTGGCGCATAATGCCTGGCGAGCGCTGGGTGTTGTCGGGACCCAACGGCTCCGGCAAATCCACTCTTCTGAGCCTTATCTACGCCGACGGGCCGCAGGCCTACTCCAACGACGTCAGGATATTCGGCCGGCGGCGCGGCACAGGCGAAAGCATATGGGACGTAAAACGCCGCATCGGATATATCTCGCCTGAGATGCAGCTGTATTTCGGAGGGGGAGCGACCACAGTGCGCGAAGTGGTGGCCCGCGGCCTAAACGACACCGTAGGATGCTACACGCGTCTCACCGAGGCGCAGACCGCTGCTGCCGACGAATGGATGGCCTCGCTCGGCCTGACGCATCTGGCCAAGCGGACGTACGCCTCACTCTCAACTGGCGAGCAGAGACTGGTGCTCCTCGCCCGCACACTCATCAAGGACGCTCCTCTGCTGCTTCTCGACGAGCCATTCCACGGACTCGACGCGTCGCATAAAACGGCAGTCCGCCATATTATCGACGCTGTTGCAGTCCGCTCTGATGCAGCCATAGTATTCGTCACGCACTGTCCCGAAGAGGTGCCAGCAGGATTCGACCTCATCAAGCGTATGCCGCCCCGCTGACCGCCGCCCGTGACAGACTTTAGAAACACAACACTCCCCGGAAAGCAGTGACTTTCCGGGGAGTGCTTTATTGAAGGGTTGAAACGTCGGAGTTGTCAGCTTCAGAAGCTGTACATCGTGCCTTCGAGCAGAGTGTTGTAGACGAAGCTTACAACACCGAGCAGCAGGATTCCTGCCACACATATCCAAAGGGCGAAACGCTCGCTGCATGCGCTGCGGAAAGGAGCGATCACGCAGTCATCCTGCGAGATGAACATAGCCTTCACCACGAGCAGATAGTAGTAGAGCGAAATAATGGTGTTGATCAACGCTATAAGCACAAGCACATAGATGGCCACAGTACCCTGTGCGATCGCGCCGGTGAAGATGAAGAACTTCGAGAAGAAGCCTGCAAACGGCGGGATGCCTGCCAGCGAGAACATGGCGAGCATCATCGTGAAGGCCAGACGCGGATTGGTGCGGTAAAGTCCCTTGTAGTCGTCCATCCACACTTTGCCCGAAGCGTTTTCGATAGCTCCTATCACGCCGAAAGCGGCAAGATTGGAGAATATATACACCAGCACATAGAACATCAGGGCTGCCATTCCCATCGGGTTGAAAGCGATGATGCCGAGCATGATGTAACCGGCCTGCGAGATCGACGAGAAAGCGAGGAAGCGCTTCATGTTCTTCTGACGGATGGCAAACAGGTTGCCCACGGTGATGGTCAGAATGATAAGAGCATAGAGCATCCATTCCCATGCCTGGGGATAGACTGTGCCGAAAGCCTGCCAGAGCACTGCGAGGAACGCGAATGCAGCGGCGCCCTTGGAGATAACCGAGAGATATGAGGTCACCGGAGTCGGCGCACCCTGATAGACGTCGGCAGTCCAGAGGTGGAACGGCACGAGCGACAGCTTGAAGCCTATGCCTGCGATGACAAAAGCCAGGGCGCAAAGGAGCAGAGCGCTGTGCGACTCCGACCATACCGCAATGGCGATATCATAGAAGTAGAGCGAACCCGACAGAGCGTAGACATACGATATGCCCATCATGAAAATGGCCGAGGAGAATACCGCCGTCAGGATATACTTGACTGCCGCCTCACGCGATTCGTAGCGGTGCTTGTCTAAAGCCACCATGGCTGCCAGAGGAAGCGAAGCTGTCTCCAGACCGATCACGAACAGCAGGAAATGACGGGCCGAAATCATAAGATACATGCCCAGGAGTGTCACCAGAAGCAGTTCGTAGAATTCACCGCGACGGATCCTCACCATATCCTGATCGGCCCATCGCAGAGCCTGAATCATGACTATGAGCACACCGACATTGAGAATGTTCTTGATGTTGATCACAGGCCATGTGGCCTCATACATGTCGGAGAAGGCCATCCCTTCGCCTACGACACCGGGAACGAAACCGAGCACCGTGAACGCTGCGAAGAAGATGCAGCTTATGACGCCGATCGAACCCTGCTCGCGACGGGGCAGGAAAGTGTCGGCGAGGAAGACAATCAGAAATACGGCGAGAAGGCCGATTTCCTGCTTCATTATGAGAAACTGTGAATAGTCCATTTTCTATCTATGCAAAATTACTGGCCGATGACGGCGAAGATCGACGGGCTGAATGTAAACTTGATAAGGTCGGCGAAGAAGTTGGGGAAGCATCCTATGGCTGCTACGCTGACTATGAGTGTGACGGTCGACACACGCTCCCACCATGTGGCGTCGGTGAGCTGCAGATGATGCTCGTCCTGTACAGGGCCGAAGAGCAGCTTGCCAACGACACGGAGGATATAGACCGCAGTGATCACGATCGAGCAGCAGGCCACGATGGTGAATACGCGGTGGAACATGTCGGCGTGCTGGAACGAACCGATGAAAATTGTCATCTCGGCTACGAATCCGCTGAGACCCGGCAGACCGAGAGAAGCGAAACCGGCTATTACATAGCATACGGCCAGATACGGCATGATCTTCATCAGTCCGCCCATCAGACGTATGTCGCGGGTATGCGTGCGTCCGTAGATCATGCCGATGAGAGCAAAGAAGAGGGCCGTCATCAGACCGTGGGAGAGCATCTGCATGATGGCGCCGGTCATCGCCGTGGTGTTGAGCATCAGTATGGCGAAGAGCACGAGGCCGCAGTGGCTTACCGAAGAATAGGCGTTGATATATTTGAGGTCGGTCTGCACGCAAGCCGAGAAGGCGCCGTAGACGACAGAGATGCCTGTCAGTATCAGGAATATCCATGCGAGCTCGTTGGCGGCCTGAGGCATGAGGTAAATAGCTACTCGGAAGCATCCGTAGCCGCCGAGTTTCATAAGCACGCCCGCATGGAGCATCGACACGGCTGTCGGGGCCGAAGCATGACCGTCGGGGCTCCATGTGTGGAAGGGGAACATGGCTCCGAGCACTCCGAAGCCTACGAACGTCATCGGGAAGAGGAAATACTGCCAGCCTTCCGAGATGCTTTCGTTGGCTCGGATCTCAAGGAGATTCCATGTCAGAGGCATTCCTTCGGGAGCCGAGTGATAGAATATGCCGATGAGGCCCAGCATCAGGAAGGCCGAGCCGCCCATGAGCATCAGCGTCAGCTTCATGGCCGAGTAGTTCTTGTTGCCGCTGCCCCACACTCCGATAAGCAGATACATCGGTATGAGAGCCACCTCATAGAACATGAACATCGTGAAGAGGTCGATCGAGATGAAGAATCCGAAAACGCCCGTCGACAGCAGTATAAGCCAGAGGAAGAAGTCCTTGGTGTTCGGCTCGATCTTCCAGGAGGCGAAGCTGCCTGTCAGCAGGATAATCGACGAAAGGATAAGCATGGCTATCGAGATACCGTCGACACCTACTGCAAGATGTATGTTGAGAGGCTCAAACCAGCTCCAGGAGCCACAGTAGAGCATCGGGGCGTCGGCGCCTGCGGCGCGGAGTCCCAGATAGTCGACCAGAAGCCATATCGAGAGGGCCGTGAGCGCGAGTGATCCGGTGACGGCCACGGCGCGTATCTGCCCTATGCTCCGGCAGATGGCGAGACCGGCCAGCATTACCAGCGGAATCACCACGAAATAGATCAGAGGATTGGAAAACATAATTACTTTTTCTTTTTCTTATTGCACCGTGAATGAAATTACATGAGACAGACGGCTGTCACAGCTGCAAGCAGCAGAGCTCCGATGAGGTATACCCAGACATACATCTGTATCTTGCCGCTCTGCAGGCCGCGTATCGCGTAGGAAGCCTTATTTGTGACTGTGGCCAGACCATCCATGGCTCCGTCGATGATATGACGGTCAAACCAGGCGATGGGACGCGAAATGCATCCGAAGATAATCTTGTGGGTGATGAACTGATAGAGTTCGTCCCAGTAGAAACGATGGTGACACCAGTCCCACAGACGGGGGAACATATCGGCCATACGGTCGGGCAGCGGATTCTCCTTTCGGTACATCACCGTTGCTATGATGATGGCGACGACAGCCACTGCAAGCGAAACGAGAGCTACGCTCCAGTTGAGATGCGTAAGATTAGTGAAGAAATTGACATGCTCGAACATCGGCACACCGTTCCAGGTGACAAGGTTGCCCATCGGAACGAAACCTGCCACGCACGATATGGCTGCGAGTATGACCAGAGGAAGCGTCATTGTCCAGGGCTGGTCGGCGGGAGCGTGGTGGCCCTCATGCACCTTGTGTTCCTTCCACCAGAAGATCAGGTAGTAGAGTCGGAACATGTAGAATGCTGTCAGACCGGCTACTGCCGACATCCAGATATACCAGAAGATCGAGTGTCCGAAGCAAGCCACGAGAATCTCGTCCTTGGAGAAGAATCCTGCAAACGGAATGATGCCTGCGATAGCAAGACAGCCTATAAGGAAACATGCATTGGTGATCGGCATGAATTTGCGCAGGCCGTGCATGGCAGTGTAGTCATTGGATCCCACGGCATGGATGATCGCACCGGCGCAGAGGAAGAGAAGCGCCTTGAACATAGCGTGGGTAAACAGATGGAACATACCGGCCATGTAGCCTATGCCCTCATGGAACTCCGGACGAGAAACGCCGAGCGATACCATCATGAAAGCTATCTGCGAGATAGTGGAGAATGCAAGGACACGCTTGATGTCGATCTGCGCACAGGCCACCATTGCCGCATAGAAGGCTGTCAGGGCGCCTACCACTACTATGATGTCGAGCGAGGTCGTCTCCATAAGGTAGAGCGGATAGAGGCGTGCTACCAGATAGACGCCGGCCACAACCATCGTAGCGGCGTGGATGAGAGCCGAGACGGGAGTCGGGCCCTCCATGGCGTCGGGGAGCCATATGTGGAGAGGCATCATAGCCGACTTACCCATGCCGCCCATGAAGATCAGCACGAGAGCCCAAGTCAGCACCGAAGCGCCCATAAACATAGGAGCCGCGCTCTGTGAGAAGATGCTCTTTACTCCCAGAGCAGTCTGCTCGCTCACCTGATAGACTCCGTCCATGCCGTCGACAGGCGCGGATGTGAGCTGCATGAAGTCGAACGTGCCGGTATAGTACGACAGCACGAGGATGCCGATAAGGAAGCCGAGATCCGCGAAACGGGTGACGATAAACGCTTTTTTTGAAGCCGAGACTGCCGAAGGTTTCTTATAATAGAAACCGATCAGAAGATAAGAGGATGCGCCCACAAGCTCCCAGAAGATATACATCTGGAAGATGTTGGTGGCCACAACCAGACCGAGCATCGAGAAGCTGAAGAGCGACAGAAAAGCGTAGAAACGCTGGAAACCGTGCTCGTACACTCCGTGATGGTCGCGCATGTAGCCCATGCTGTAGAGATGCACCATGAAAGAGATGGTGGGAATGACTATCAGCATCAGCGCCGATATCGGGTCGAGGAGGAAACCGAGTTTGATCACCAGGCTGGGAGTGAACTGCAGCCATGTGCAGTTGAAGATTACAGCCTGAAGGCGCTCGCCGTTTTCAGCGATAAACTGGGGCGAACCGCCGTAGAAATAGGTCAACGCCGTGATATAGCTCAACACCAGCACAGTTCCCATGCCCGCTGTGCCGAGTGTGCCGGCAAGCCAGTGGGGCATTTTCATGCCGGTCAGTCCCAGCAGGAGGAACATGAATAGCGGTATGGCCAGAATAAGTATAGGTATCGTAATGTCCATGACGCGTAGTGGGTTAATGTTTCATTTTGTTGAGGTCGTTGACATCGACGTTGCGCGCTGCGCGGAACACGTTGATGATGATTGCTATGGCCAGGGCAGTCTCAGCGGCTGCGATTGCAATCGCAAACAATGTGAAGAACATGCCTTCCATCTGACCCGGGAACAGATAGCGGTTGAATACCACGAAATTTATGTCGACCGCATTGAGCATCAGCTCAAGCGAGATCAGCATTGCAATCATGTTTTTGCGGGTGACGAAGCCATAGACGCCGCAGCAGAACATCAGCAGCGCCGGTATAAGATAGTAGATCATCGTAATTTCCATAACTGCTTATCTTTTGCGGGCGACTGTGACGCCACCGATTATACATGCCAGAAGCAACACACTGATAGCCTCGAACGGCAGCAGATATTCTCCTTTGCCCGTGCCCATGAGGGTCTCGCCGATCTGATGCATGGTAGGATTATCCATGATGGGCAGCTGAGCGGCCATATCGGCGCAGCGGCTAACGAGAGCCCAACCGGCTACCACGAGAGTGGCTACTCCGGCCACAAGACCGAGCAGACGCTTTTTCGACACCAGACGCGACGTATTGTCGCCCGG
>CALHWU010000102.1 GCA_938039795.1 uncultured Muribaculaceae bacterium | reverse complement strand
GAGCCCACCAACCACCTCGACGCCGAGTCGATCGACTGGCTCGAACAGCATCTGCAGCAATATCCCGGCACCGTCATAGCCATCACCCACGACCGCTACTTCCTCGACCATGTGGCCGGATGGATACTTGAGCTCGACCGCGGCGAGGGGATACCCTGGAAGGGCAACTATTCTTCGTGGCTCGACCAGAAGACCAAGCGTATGGCGCAGGAGGAGAAGCAGGCATCGAAGCGCCGCAAGACGCTCGAACGCGAGCTCGAATGGGTGCGCATGGCTCCGAAGGCGCGCCAGGCCAAGGGCAAGGCACGTCTCTCGAGCTACGACCGTCTGCTCAACGAGGACCAGCGCGAACGCGAGGAGCGTCTGGAGATATTCATCCCCAACGGGCCACGCCTGGGACAGAAGGTGATCGAGGCCACCGGCCTGACAAAATCGTTCGGCACAAAGAAACTTTTCGAGAATCTCGACTTCATGCTGCCGCCGGCCGGTATAGTGGGAGTAATCGGCCCCAACGGCGCCGGCAAGACCACCCTATTCAGGCTCATCATGGGCCAGGAGAAGCCCGATGCCGGCAGCTTCGAGGTGGGCGAGACCGTCAAGATAGCCTACGTCGACCAGACCCACCACGACCTGCTCCCTGAAAAGAGCGTCTACGAGGTGATATCACAGGGCACGGAATCATTCCGCATGGGCGGACGCGACGTCAACGCCCGCGCCTATCTGTCGAAATTCAACTTCTCGGGCGCCGACCAGGAGAAAAAGATCGGAGTGCTCTCCGGCGGCGAACGCAACCGCCTGCATCTGGCCATGGCCCTGAAAGAGGAGGGCAACGTGCTGCTTCTCGACGAGCCTACCAACGACATCGACGTCAACACCCTGCGCGCGCTTGAGGAAGGTCTGGAGGACTTCGCCGGATGCGCCGTGGTGGTAAGTCACGACCGCTGGTTCCTCGACCGCATATGCACCCACATCATGTCGTTCGAGGGCGACGGCAAGGTAGTGTTCTACGCCGGATCCTACTCCGACTACGAAGACTACAAACGCGCCCAGAACGGCGGCAAGGAGCCGCCCCGCCGCCGCTACCGCAAGCTGATGGAGTGATCACGGGAGATTCCACAGCATGTAATGTACAGCCCCTGCAATGGTTTATATACGTTGCGGGGGCTCTTTTCCTGATGGTTTTCAGCCGGAGCGAGTTTGCATTTGCAAATATAAATCGCCACACGACATTCACTGAAAGACAGATGGTTAGACAATCCGCCGGTAGCAAGTTATTAACATCTATAAAATTTTGGCGTTTGAAATTGCAAATTCACGTCAAAAATAGCTAACTTTACAACCCCCAATTCAGTGGTGGAATTATGACTGAACAGGCTTATCACATACCGGCATTGCTGCCGCAGACACTCGAAGCCCTCGCGCTTAAACCCGGAGGGATCTACGTCGACGTCACTTACGGCGGCGGCGGCCACTCGCGCGCCATCGTGGAGCATCTTGCCCCCGAAGGCCATCTCTACGGGTTCGATCAGGATGCGGAGGCGGTGGAGAGAGCTTTCCGCGATCCGCGGTTTACAATCGTACATTCCAATTTCCGCTACCTGCGCAACTTCATGCGCTACCACGGAGTGGAGCATGTCGACGGAGTACTGGCCGATCTCGGGGTGTCGTTCCACCACTTCGACGACGCAGCAAGAGGCTTCTCGTTCCGCTGGGATGGCCCTCTCGACATGCGCATGAACCAGCGCTCAGGCCTCACGGCTGCGACTCTTATGGCTGAATCAACCGAAGAGGAGCTTTCACGCATACTCAGCCTCTACGGCGAGCTGCGACAGGCACGCCGCATAGCCTCCGCGATAGTGAAGGCGCGCAGCATAGGCGAGATCACTACCGTGGAGCAGCTGCTGACCATCGTGCGTCCGTTCATAAGCCCCAAGGCAGAGAAGAAGGAGCTGGCCCAGGTGTTTCAGGCACTGAGGATCGCTGTCAACGGCGAGCTCGACGCCCTCGGGGAATTTCTGACACAGGCCACCGGACTGCTCGCACCCGGCGGACGTCTCGCCGTCATCACATATCACTCGCTCGAAGACCGCATGGTCAAGAACTTCATGAAGGCCGGCAACATAGAAGGCCGGCTGGAGAAAGACTTCTTCGGCAAGACCGATGCGCCGCTTCGTCCGCTGACATCAAAACCAATAGTGCCCGACGCAGAAGAGATCGAGCGCAATCCCCGCTCGCGCAGCGCCAAACTCCGGGTCGCAGTAAAACAGTAACACTCTCCCGCCATGTCAAAGAAAGAATCATTAAAGGCAAAAGCCAAAGGCTCGATAGCCGGACGCCTGATCTACGGACAGGTGATATCCAGCGACTTCTTCGCGCGCCACTGGCTAAAGGTGTTCGCCGTTTTCACCGTAATAATGGTCTTTATCACCAACAAATACCACTGCCAGACAAAAATGGAGGAGATACGCCGCCTGAACAACGAACTTGAAATCGTCAAGACCGAACGGCTGCGCGTGAGATCGGTCTATATGAGCCGCACCCGTGAATCGGAGATGCAGCAGCTCGTTGACTCGCTCGGACTCAACCTCCACGTGCAGCAGAGACCACCTTACAAGCTCCCGGCAAGATGACCCAGCCTAAGAAAAAATCCAACCGCAAGCACATGAACCGCCGCTACGCTCTGATCGTAGCGGCCATGCTTGCATGTGCGGCAGGCATCGTATGGCATGTGGTCGACAACACGGTGGTATCAGCCGACGCATGGAATGAAAAGGCGCTCAAAGAACTGTCGAGATGCGACACCATACCTCCCGAACGCGGCAACATACTCGCTTCAGACGGCAGCATACTCGCCACCAACCTGCGGTACTACACCGTAAGGATCGACTACCGGAGCGAACGCTTTATGGAAAATCTGCTCCGCCAGCAGATCGACACTATCGCAGATTCGCTCGCCCGATACTTCCCCGTGCGCGACGCCAAGGCATGGCGTGCCCACCTGCTCAAGCCGCTCGACAACATCAAGGAGAAATCAAAACGCCCAAGAGCATACCGCCTGCTCGACAACATCTCATATGCCGACTACCGCCGGCTACGCACGTTCCCCTTCTTCAAGATCCCCAACCGCAACCGCACCGGTCTCTCCATAGAGTCGAAGATGCGCCGCGTCAATCCCTACGGCGACATGGCGCGCCGAAGCATCGGAGGCGTCGGAGCCACGCGGGAATGCAAGGAGGTGCACGGCATATCAGGACTTGAGAAAGCTCTCGACAGCATGCTGTTCGGCACTCCGGGCATAGCCAAGAAAGTCGCCCTGACAAGAGGGATCGTCAACTGGACCGACAAACCGGCGATACCCGGTCTAAACATACGCACCACAATCGACATCAAGATGCAGGACATCGTGGAGAACGAACTCAACAATCTGCTGACCTATGTCGACGCCGACTGGGGTGTGGCGGTGCTCATGGAGGTTGCCACGGGCGACATAAAGGCCATATCCAACCTGGAGAAGAACCCCTCGGCACCGGGCTATATCGAGGGAATGAACCGCGCAGTGCTCGGATACGAGCCGGGATCGGTAATTAAGCCGATTTCCATGCTCATAGCCCTTGAGGACGGCATCGTCAGCAACCTGCAGGAACAGATACCCATAGGCAGGTCATTTCCCTACGCGGGAGGACGCGGAATCACCGACTCACACTTCAACTCGTCGCTTTCGGTGGCCGAAGTGATCGAGCAGTCGAGCAACATCGGCATGACGCGCATCATCACCCGCCGCTACGACGCCCATCCGGGGGGATTTTACCACCGGCTCAAACAGATAGGCTTCCTTGAACCGATGCACACCGGCATAGCAGGCGAGAGCACACCGCGGATAGACTCCGTACCGACCAACCGCGGAGGACGCATATCGCTCTCGCGCCAGTGCTACGGCTACGCCACGGAGATACCGCCGCTCTACACCCTCTCCGTCTACAACGCGATCGCCAACGGAGGCCGCTACGTCAGGCCGCGGCTTGTCAGCCGTCTGACCGGAGAGGACATCGACTCAGTGCTCCCCGTGACATATATCCGCGACCGCATCTGCTCCGAGGAAAATGCAAAAAAACTGCAACACATGCTCACCAATGTGGTCTGGGGCCCTCACGGTACCGGCCGGAGACTCAAATCCGACCTCGTGAGGATAGCCGGAAAGACCGGAACATGCTACATGATCGAGGGCGGATCCTACAATACCGGCAAAAAACGCCTTGCATTCTGCGGATTTTTCCCTGCCGAGGCGCCGAAATATTCATGCATAGTGCTTACATGCCATCCCAAACAGAACGCTCTGGGCGCGGCTTCGACATCGGGCGAGGTGCTTAAAAACGTTGCCCTGAAGCTCTATTCGAGAGGCATGCTCGGCAATTCATCAGATCTGTCGGCCGAAAGCGCTGTGAACGACTCGCCCGTGCTCTACGCCTCGGCACGCACCGGGCATCACGAACGGGTCAGGGACGAACTTGGAGTCAAAGGCGCCCGACGGTCGCTTGCCAAGCCCAAGGCTGTAGCCAAGGGAGTGCCCGACGTGGTGGGCTACGGCCTTCGCGACGCCATAGCCATACTGGAAAAGGCAGGCTACAACGTCACCTTCCAGGGGTCGGGCTACGTCACCCGACAGATCCCCGCGGCGGGCGGACTCGCACCACGTGGCCAACGAGTGACACTTTTATTAACCGAATAAAACCGAACTCATCATATTTTCACACATGAAACTCTCGCAGCTGCTGTCCGCCATCACGGTGGAGGAAGTGATAGGAAACGAAGAAGTGGAGATCACGTCGCTTGAATGTGATTCCCGCAAGATCAGTCTTGGATCGCTTTTTGTAGCGGTCAGAGGCGTTAATGTCGACGGACACCGCTTCATACCCATTGTGACTGTGGGCGGAGTGGCCGCCATCGTATGCGAGGAGCTGCCCGAACGGCTTGAATCCACAGTGACATACGTCAAAGTGGCCAATTCATCGGTAGCGCTTGGATTTCTCGCCTCGCAATGGTATGGCAACCCCTCGCGCCAGCTCCAGCTCGTAGGAGTGACCGGCACAAACGGCAAGACCACCACAGCCACACTCATTTACGAGATGGCACGGCTCGAAGGATTCAAGGCCGGACTGCTGTCGACCGTCGTCAACTATATCGACACCGAGGCCGTGCACGCCGAACAGACTACTCCCGACCCGCTGACCCTCAACCGTCTGCTCCGCCAGATGGTCGACGCCGGGTGCCGGTACGCCGCCATGGAGGTCAGCTCCCACGCCGCCCATCAGCACCGTATCGCCGGACTGCATTTCGCCGGAGGCGTGTTCACCAACCTCACCCGCGACCATCTCGACTATCATAAGACCGTCGACGCCTATCTGGCAGCCAAGAAATCTTTCTTTGACAACCTGCCCTCAACGGCATTCGCCCTTACCAACGCCGACGACAAGGCCGGAGAGGTCATGCTCCAGAACACCGATGCCCGCCGCTACACATATTCCCTGCGCACCCGTGCCGACTTCACCGGCAGGATCGTAGAGAGCCGCCTCGACGGCACACTGCTGTCGTTCAACGGCCATGAAGTGGAGGTGCTGTTCACCGGACGCTTCAATGCCTACAACCTGACGGCCGTCTACGGCGCGTCGCTGCTGCTCGGCTGGGATCCGGAGCGTGTGCTGGTCGACATGAGCCGTCTGGTGCCTGTGGCCGGACGTTTCCAGCCGTTCAGGTCGGCCGATGGAGTGACTGCCATAGTTGACTACGCCCATACTCCCGACGCGCTTGTCAACGTATTGTCGACCATACGCGACATCGTCGGCGCAAAAGGCAAGATCATCACTGTGGTAGGCGCCGGCGGCAACCGCGACAAAGGCAAGCGGCCCATTATGGCACGTGAAGCGGCCCTTCGCTCCGACCGTCTCATATTAACCTCCGACAATCCCCGCGACGAGGAGCCCGAGGCCATCATCGCCGACATGCGCGAAGGTCTCGACGCACGCGCTCTCGCCTCGACCCTCTGCATCACCGACCGCCGTGAAGCGATCCGCACGGCCGTAAGCCTGGCCCGCGCAGGCGACGTGGTGCTTGTGGCAGGCAAAGGCCACGAGGACTATCAGGAAATCCGCGGAGTAAAACACCATTTCGACGACCGAGAGGTGGTGCAGGAAGCATTGTCGCAGATCTGAACTGTCACTACCGTCAATAACACCCATCTATCCGATCACAGAGATGCTGTATTATCTGTTTGACTATCTGGCCGAGACCGGAGTGCCCGGCTCACGCCTGATGAATTACATAACCTTCCGTTCAGGAGCCGCCTTCGTGCTGGCGCTGTTTATCGCCATGGTATTCGGCCGCCGCATCATCGACCGCCTGCAGCTGATGCAGGTCGGAGAGATCGTGCGTGATCTCGGCCTTGAAGGACAGATGCAGAAAAAAGGCACCCCCACCATGGGAGGCGTCATCATAATAATCGCCATACTCGTGCCCTGCCTGCTCGTGGGCAATCTCGGCAGCATCTACATGGCTCTGATGCTGCTGACCACCGTATGGCTCGGAGCTCTCGGATTTGCCGACGACTGGCTCAAGATGAAGCGTCACAACAAGGACGGCATGAGCGGCAAATTCAAGATCGTAGGCCAGGTGGGCCTCGGACTGATAGTGGGATGCACCATGTGGATGAGTCCCGACATCGTCATGCGCGAAAACGTGGAGACTGTGGAGCCACGGGGAGAGGAAATAACCGTCACCTACCGCAACGAGAACGTCAAGGCGGCCCAGACCACCATACCGTTTGTCAAAAACAACAACTTCGACTATGCCTATCTGACGTCGTGGGCCGGCGATCATGCGGCTACCGCAGGATGGATAGTGTTTGTCATAGTGGTCATATTCGTGATCACCGCCACATCCAACGGCGCCAACCTTACCGACGGACTCGACGGACTCTGTACGGGAGTCTCGGCGATCATAGGAGTGGCGCTCGCCATAATGGCTTATCTCGGAGGCAACCTCATCTACTCCTCCTATCTCAACATCATGTATATACCGGGCAGCGAGGAACTGGTAGTATATATGGCCGCCTTCATCGGAGCTCTCATAGGATTCCTATGGTACAACGCTTTCCCGGCCCAGGTGTTCATGGGCGACACCGGATCGCTGGCCATCGGCGGCATCATAGCCGTATTCGCGATATTAATCCGCAAGGAGCTGCTGATACCGCTGCTCTGCGCCATTTTCTTCATAGAGGATCTCTCGGTAATGCTCCAGGTGGCCTATTTCAAGATCACCAAGCGACGCTACGGCCAGGGACGGAGAATCTTCAAGATGACTCCTCTCCATCACCATTTCCAGAAACCGGGCAACTCCGGCATAGAGGCCCTCATACAGGCCCCGCTGAGAGCCATACCGGAATCAAAAATAGTGGTACGTTTCTGGATTGTGGCCATTCTGCTGGCCGCTGTGACATTCGTGACACTCAAGATACGATGATCAATCAACACAACATAGAGACTGACAACAATATGGACAAACGCAAGCGTCTGGTAGTGCTCGGCGGCGGCGAAAGCGGCGTCGGAGCGGCCATTCTTGGCAAGGACAAGGGCATGGATGTGTTTCTGTCGGATTTCGGGCAGATACCCGAACGCTATCGCCGGCAGCTCGACGACGAGGGCATCGAATGGGAGCAGGGACAACACACTCTCGACCGCATTCTCTCGGCCGACGAGGTGGTCAAGAGTCCGGGCATTCCCCCTACGGCGCCAGTAGTCAGAGCCATTGTCGAGAAAGGGATCCCGGTGATCTCCGAAATCGAGATGGCCGGGAGGTTTACCGACGCGAAAATGGTATGCATCACCGGATCCAACGGCAAGACCACCACTACCCTGCTGACCTACCATATTCTCCGGGAGGCCGGCATCAACGTCGGCCTGGCCGGCAACGTGGGCCGCAGCCTGGCGCTGCAGGTGGCCCGCTCGCCCCACGACGTCTACGTCATCGAACTCTCGAGCTTCCAGCTTGAGAACATGTATGAGTTCAAGGCCAACATAGCCGTGATGCTCAATATCACGCCCGACCACCTCGACCGCTACGACTACAAGATGGACAATTACGTGAAGGCCAAGTTCCGCATCATCCGTAATCTCACTGCCGACGACGCATTCATCTTCTGGCAGGACGACCCTGTGATACAGCGACAGCTCGAACAGATGGACACGGAAGCGCGTCTCTTCCCGTTTGCCGAGCATGAGGAGCAGCAGAGCCACGCCTGGGTCGACGACGAAGGGGAACTCGTGTTCGACACATCCGAGACTTCACTGAAAATGCCCCGCGCCGAACTATCGCTCAACGGCCTCCACAATCTCTACAACTCTATGGCCGCCGGCCTGTCGGCATGTCTGCTCGACATCAGGAAAGAGGACATCCGCCGGGCTCTATCCGACTTCGAGGGTGTGGAGCACCGTCTGGAGCCGGCCGGCACGGTCGACGGCGTCCGCTATATCAACGACTCGAAAGCCACCAACGTCAATTCCTGCTGGTATGCCCTTGAATCAATGCCATGCGGCACGGTGCTCATCCTCGGAGGCAAGGACAAAGGAAATGACTATTCGGAGATAGAGCCGCTCGTGCGCGAGAAGGTGAAGGCCATCGTATGCATGGGCAAGGACAACACAAAGCTCCTCGACTATTTCGGTGGTATAGTAGGCGAGATACGCGACACCCACTCGCTGGCCGATGCCATGGCCGCCTGCCGCGAGATAGCGCAGCCGGGCGACACGGTGCTGCTCTCGCCATGCTGTGCAAGCT
>CALHWU010000101.1 GCA_938039795.1 uncultured Muribaculaceae bacterium | reverse complement strand
TATCCTGCCGGACGCCTGACACATACCGAGAAGATATGCAACGACTGGATGCGCTACGAAGAGGAGATCCCCGCTATCGAATGGCGTCTGACCGACACTACGACGACCGTGCTCGGTTACCGCTGCCAGGGGGCCGAATGTGATTTCCGCGGGCGCCGCTGGACAGCGTTCTTCGCCGAAGAGATTCCACTTACCGACGGCCCCTGGAAACTCCATGGGCTGCCCGGCCTGATCATGAAGGCTACGGACGAAAAGGGAGAATACACGTTTGAATGCATCGGCCTGCGCGACAAAGCCGACCGGCCGATCACCATCTACAAGGTGCCGTACAATGATGTTGACCGCAAGACCTACTATGACACAAAACACCGCTATGAAGTGAATCCCTACGCCTATTTCGAGGCGACTACCGGCGGCCATATCACCGTCAGAGACGAGAACGGCAATATCATGCTCGACTCCTACGATCCGATCGAACTGCCTTTTGACTACATAGAACTCGACTGGCACAAATGACACGCGCCATTTTAATCATACTGTCAGCATTGCTGTTCACATTGTCAGCTGAAGCATCGGTGACAGGGACGCTCCGCGGTAAGGTGACTGACGCATCGACCGGCGAACCGATCGCCGGAGTGATCGTCAGAGCCTGCGGACGATTCACTTCGACCGACAGAGAAGGGCGATTTTCAATCGCTCCATCAGCGGGATGCGACTCCGTCACTTTCCGGCTGATGGGATACGCTACGCTGAGACTGCCGCTTTCGACCGATCTGTCGGCTGTCGCTCTCGATCCGAAAGTCACGAGTCTGGAGGAAGTTATAGTCGAGGCTCCCGACATTTACGCCCGGGGCGATACGCTTGTGTTTAACGTCGCACGCTACGCCACTGCCAAAGACAACGCCATAATCGACGTCATCAAGCGCCTCCCGGGCATAAAGGTGGAGAAAGACGGAACAATAAAATATCAGGGAAAGCCAATCAGCCGGTTTTACCTCGACGGCAATGATTTCATCGGAGGCCAGTACGGCCTGGCCACAAACAATATATCCTACAAAGATGTAAAATCCGTAGAAGTCATGGAAAATCATCAGCCGGTGAAAGCCCTCGAAGGGATAGAATTCCCCGACGAAGCCGGAATAAACCTGAAGCTCAAGGAGGATGCCCGGGGCCGATGGGTCGGAGTGGCCCAGGGAGCCATCGGAGCACAGCCTCTGACCGCCGACGGATCGGTTTTCGCCATGCGGATGGCGAGTAAGGCGCAGACAGTTTTCACTCTGAAAGCCGACAATACCGGATGGAATCCTGCCGACGAAATCAAAGAGCGCGATATCGACGGCATGTTCTCGTCAGACTATACCTCATCGCTGTGGCCCGAGTATATATCCGGCGGCACGGTAAGCGTGCCACTGACCGAAGCCCGCACGCGCGACAACCTGTCGTGGCTCGCCAACGCCATCACGGCCTGGAAATCGGGCGACACCTCCATGCGCCTGAAACTGGATTATTCAGCCGACCGCCTCGACTACAGTTCAGCCGTCACGACCGACTATCTTGACAACTCCATACCTCAGTTCGTCAAGCGTGACCGGCTGCGCACCCAGTGCCATGATTTTTCTGCGAGATTCAACAGCGAGACCAACAAACGTGAATACTTCATGCGCGACAGGTTCACAGTCAGCGGTGGCACTGACCGGTCAAACAGCGGTATAAGCGGAACGATGAATCTCTCTCAGCAGGTTGACCGCAACAGTCTGTCGGCAGTCAACGATCTGAAACTCGTGAAACGCAGCGGACACCGGCTGCTGACTCTGACGTCGCGCAACTCGTTTGCCCACACGCCCGACAGGCTGACAGTAAAGGGTGACGGCGATGCATTGCAGCGCATATCCACAGATGAACTGCGAAGCACCACGGAGACAAGACTCGGACAAGTGACGCGATTCTGGAAATATTATCTCTCAACTGGTATCGACATCGACTATCACAGGATGTACAGCAGTCTGGAGGGAAGAGGGGCCTATGACAATCACGGGCTGTATGAAGCCTTTCTGACGCGACTTTACGCTACTCCCCAGACCGATTTCGAACGAAACGGATGGCGCGCATCACTGAGACTGCCGGTCAAATGGGTCCATCACCACCTGAAGGGTGATCACGACTACGCCGACATTTTTCCGGTATTGACCGGACGCCGCCAGCTGACCGCAAAATCACACGTTTCAGCCTTGCTCTCATGGCACCTCGGCGCTCCGCAGGCATGGCGACTGACTGACGCGCCGTTCATGTCAGATTACCGCACGCTATTGGTCAGCGGACTGCCGGGCAAATATTCCCACGATGTATCAGCATCATTCTCCTACAGCTACCGCAACCCCATGAAAGCTCTGTTTGCCGGCCTGACGGCGTCGTACATCAACCAGAAATCAGCCATTATTCCAGAGCAGATATTTTCCGGCGACCTTATAATATCCACATATGCCGACCGGAAAACGGGATCTGATTTCTGGAAGCTGCAAGGCGATATCAGCAAAGGGCTCGGCCACAGCCGTATGGTGACCGGATGCAACGTCAGTGCGTCGCTTTCGTCAGCAGCGTCCATGCGCGACGGCGCGGTCATTCCATATCGTCAGCGCTCATTGACGGTCGCCCCGTATTTCAAGGGGAGCCTGCTCCGCTGGCTGTCGACCAACTATGAGGCGGAGTACGGATATTCCCGGCTGCATACTGCCGGTTCCTCTGCCGACTGCCACTCGCTTCATCAGAATCTGTCAGTCACAGTCATGCCCGACGACCGACTGAATTTCACCGCCGGAGCCGAGCACTTCCTGACGCGGTTCCCTGAAGGGAACGATGCTTCGCTCCTGCTGCTCGACGCCTCCGCCGTATGGCGTCCGAAAAACAGGATACGCCTGTCGCTGACGGCCCGCAATCTTCTCGACAGACATGCGTACCGCTACGTAAGCTACGGGCCGCTGTCGGTTTCGGAGCATTCGTTCGGCATACGGCAGCGCACTGTCGTCGCTTCTCTTCAGTATCGTTTCTGATGCCGGGGGGGCGTCCGAAAACAGATCAGGCTCCGGAGCTGCGATAGCTCCGGAGCCTGAAAGGATTGTCGGGGTGAGAAGACTCGAACTTCCGACCTCCACGTCCCGAACGTGGCGCGCTAACCAACTGTGCTACACCCCGAGCGCGTTGTACGCAGCGTATCTCTGCGTCAGCGGCTGCAAAGTTACTAACTCTTTTGCTCCCGCGCAAGCATTTCGCCAAAAAAATCGCGCCGCGGCCACGGCTCTTTCATTTAAAAATGCCATGTTTTCCCGAAAAGCCTGTTATTTTA
>CALHWU010000100.1 GCA_938039795.1 uncultured Muribaculaceae bacterium | reverse complement strand
TATTATGCTCCCGAAGATCTGGTTGGAAAGCAGGTGTGCTTCGTGGCCAACTTCGCTCCCCGCAAGCTCAAAGGGGTAATGTCGCAGGGAATGATTCTCTCGGCACAGAACCCCGACGGCTCACTCGTGGTTATCGGCCCGACAGGCGCCGTAACCCCCGGGGCACAAGTGAAATAACCGATTTTTCCACCTTAGAGATTTTCTAAAATTATTTCCTAAACTCTCCATACGCTCACGATGAATCAGGCTACCGGCAAACCCCGCATTCTGATTATCTATACCGGCGGTACAATCGGCATGATTGAAGACCCGGAGACACGCACCCTCGCGCCATTCGACTTCAATCATCTGATCGACAACGTGCCCAAACTGCGGATGCTCAACTATCAGATCGACAACATCTCATTCGACCATCCCATAGATTCGAGCGACATGGACCCCGACAAATGGGGATCCATCGCCCGGATGATCCACGACAACTACCGGGCCTACGACGGCTTCGTGGTGCTCCACGGCACCGACACTATGGCTTATACCGCCTCGGCACTGTCGTTCATGCTTGAGAATCTTGCCAAACCGGTCATCATCACCGGCTCGCAGCTGCCCATCGGCGAAGTGCGCACCGACGGCGAGGAAAACCTCATCACGGCCGTGCAGATCGCGGCCGCGACAATGCCCGACGGCCGTCCGATGGTGCAGGAAGTTGCCATCCTCTTCGAGAACTATCTATGGCGCGGCAACCGCGCCACAAAGATGAGCGCCGACAACTTCAACGCTTTCAAGAGCAACAATTATCCCCCCCTGGCACAGATCGGCCTCGGCATCCATTTCAACCATGAAGCGCTCTACCGCACCTCGGAGCGCCGCCCCCTCCATCCCCACTACGAGATGGACCGCCGGGTGATGTTCATCGACCTTTTCCCCGGCATCACCGAGCAGACACTCCGCCATCAGCTCTCCACTCCCGGCATACGCGGCGTGGTGCTGAAGACATTCGGAGCCGGCAACGCCCCGACCGCGCCGTGGTTTGCCGAAGCCGTGCGCGAGGCCGTCGAGCGCGGGACGGTAGTAGTCAGCGTCACGCAGTGTGTCAACGGCGCCGTCCATCGCCGCTACGCCGCCGGCGACGCCCTCATTGCCGCCGGAGCCGTAGCCGGCCACGACATCACCTCCGAAGCCGCCATCACCAAGCTCATGTATCTCTTCAGCCTCGGCCTCTCCGCCCCCGAAGTCGCCGACCACTTCGGCTGCTCCATCTGCGGCGAACTCACCGCCTGACTCCCGCCATGACATTACGCATCCTCCTACCGATACTGCTCGCCCTGACGCTCGGTTCCTGCGTCGGCTCCTCAGGCCGACATGGGGCAGCCACCCTGGCGACAGGTGATATTGTCACCACAGATACGGTTTTTACGTTTGATTCGGAGTATCCCGTAGAGATACAGCATTCTGAGGGAAACATTTATGTCACGCTCCATGAATCCGATTCGCTTGTCTGCGTCATTTCAACCGCATCGAAAACCATAACCGATCGTTTCGGTAAAGCCGGACAAGGACCGGACGATTTCAGTTCTCTTGAATTTTTCGCCAACGCCGCTACACTTCCGGGTAAACCGCAATTTCTGGACTGCAATTCCGGTAAGACGTTCTCGCCTGACAGCGACGGGATATACCGGACCAACCGGCTTCCTGTATCATGGATCAGTCCGCTGAATAAATTCGGCGACAGATATGTCGGCAAAAAAGTCGGGAAACCTGACGTCTTCTTCTCGATTTTTGACAACACCGGTAATGAACTGCAGAGTGTTCCATATCCGTTCAGCCTCGCAGAAAGCACAAAATCGAAGATCAGCGGAAAAGAATACCTTCTTTCTCCATATGTCTTCGCCAACGGAGATAAAGGACGTATCATCGCCGCCATGTACTATGCGGATGCAGCTTTCGTCTATGACTCCATCGGCAACCTGCTCACCTCCATCAGTCTAAACACCGATAAAAACAGTAATATTAACGGAATGATCTGTGATGTCGTGGACAATCGCCCTTACACACGGTATAGGGGAGGATGCGCCATGGAGACAAGCTGTTTTATGAGGCTGTCGCATTACATTCCCGATCTTGAGCTTCAGGAGATGCGTCCCGAGCAATCCTGCCTGCTGGAATTTGACTGGGACGGTACACTCCTCAACATCTACAACATGGAAGAGGATATCGTCGCTTTCTGCATAGACCGCGACAGGACTATGTGGACCCTGAAAAGAGCCACAGACAACGATAATGAATACTATCACATTCTTCGCCAGACGCTAAATAAAGCTTCAGCATTATAACATCGTATTACTATCAGCCATATGACAAACAGGATATTTTTCCCCGCATTAGTATTCATTGCATTACTGGGCGCCTGTAGCGGGAATCACTCGAAAAGCGGCGATACTGATCAGATAGCTCTAAACGCTTCGGATTCATGCGTGATCGGTGGAGAGCCGGAAACCATCTGGCAATTGGACATCCACGGCAACCACGCCGCTGTTTATAATTCCAACGATTCAGGTTTTATCAGTGTATATTCCTATCCTGGATTCCGACATCTTTATTCTTATGGAAGAAGAGGTAACGGTCCCGACGAGTGGATATCAAAAATGTATGGCAGAAACGGCATCGGCGACGGACTGATGGCTTATGACATAATGAAAGCTGCTCTTTACCGTCTTGAGGTCACCGACTCAGCGATAAGCCGGACAGAAATAGCGTCACTCCCGCAACGCGATGGCCACACGGTCCCTTACGGACGGATCGACCGCATTGCCTTCGACCGATTTCTTGCCAAGGAAAACAATATGGACGGATCGCGTCTGGTCATCAGCGACTTGTCGGGCGACGCTCCATTGGCGGAGTATGCCGCGCAAATTAAATCCAACGGCAGAATCAAGGGATATCCTTTCGATGACTTTTTCTTTGCCGCCAGTCCGGAAAGAGTGCTTGTCGCATATGAGAATGCCGATTTAATTGACCTTCTTGATCTGAAAAACGGAAATCTGGAACTTGTCAAGCGTACAGGCACGCCGGTTGAAATAGACGCTGCGGCAGCCGGGAAAAGCGATAGAAGAAGATACGCGATGCAGGTCGTTGAGAATGGCAGCCGGTTCTTTATCCTGATTCCTACCGACGGTACTCTCACCAGTCATCTTATCCGTGTGATCGACAGTAATGGCAATGATGCCTGCAGCTATCTGCTCGATCGCGAAATCAACCACATAGCCTTCGACGCCAAAGGCCGACTGATAGCTACTGCCGAAAAGGAAGAAGCCAATGTCGCCTATACCTTCATTCTGCCCTCTGGACATCACGGAGAATAAACTCCATAAACGGGGCTTGCATGTTGACTCTACACGCAGGACTTTTTTTTGCGGGGGTAGAAGAAAATTTTGTAACTTTGCATCTTTGTAATTGTAACATTTACGAAAAGGTGGATACAAAGTATATCTTCGTGACCGGAGGAGTCGTGTCGTCGCTCGGCAAAGGCATCGTCTCCGCCTCGCTCGCCTGCCTGCTGGAAGCGCGCGGCTTCAGGGTCACCATCCAGAAATTCGATCCCTATTATAACGTTGATCCTGGCACGCTTAACCCTTACGAACACGGCGAATGCTACGTCACTGAGGACGGTCAGGAGACCGATCTCGACCTGGGACACTACGAGCGCTTCACCAACATGCGCACGTCGCGCGCCAACAACGTCACCTCGGGCCGCATATTCCAGAGCGTCATCGACAAGGAGCGCCGCGGCGACTATCTGGGCAAGACCGTGCAGATCATCCCCCATATCACCGACGAGATCAAGCGCGACATCAGGCTGCTGGGCGAAACCGGCCGCTATGACTACGTCATCACCGAGATAGGCGGCACTGTCGGCGACATCGAGTCGCTGCCGTTTCTCGAGAGCGTCCGTCAGCTGCGCTGGGAACTCGGCCGCGACAGCGTGACCATCCACCTCACCTACGTGCCCTATCTTCATGCCGCCAAGGAGCTGAAGACCAAGCCCACGCAGCACTCCGTGAAGCAGCTGCAGCAGCTCGGCATACAGCCCGACATACTCGTGCTCCGCACCGAAAAGGACGTGCCGCAGCCGATGAGGGTCAAGATAGCGCAGTTCTGCAACGTGGCTCCCGACGCCGTCATCCAGTCGATGGACTGCCCGTCGATCTACGACGTGCCCCTGATGCTCCACGCCCAGCATCTCGACGAGATCGTGATGCGGCTGACGGGCGAGCCGGTCAAGGGCGAACCCGACCTCAGCCGCTGGCGCACGTTCCTCGACCGCATGCACAGCGCCACCCGCGAGGTCAGAATCGGCCTCGTAGGAAAATACGTGGAGCTCCAGGACGCCTACAAATCAATATCCGAGGCCCTCGTTCACGCCGCCACCTACAATGACCTCAAGCTCCGCCTGACATATATCCACTCCGAGAAACTCGACGACAGCAATGCCGCCGAACTGCTTTCAGGCATGGACGGAGTGATCATCGCTCCCGGCTTCGGCCAGCGGGGCATCGAGGGCAAATTCTCCGCCCTGAAATGGCTTCGCGAGCACGACGTGCCCACACTGGGCATCTGCCTCGGCATGCAGTGCATGGTGATCGAATTCGCCCGCAACGTGCTCGGGCTTTCCGACGCCAACTCCACCGAAATGAATCCCTCCACTCACGACAACGTCATCGACATGATGGAGGAGCAGAAACATATCTCCAACATGGGAGGCACCATGAGGCTCGGAGCCTACGACTGCCGCCTCAAGCCGGGCTCCAGAGCCGCCGAGGCTTATGGCGTCACCGACATCCGCGAGCGTCACCGCCACCGCTACGAGTTCAACAGCGCCTACCGCAGCCGCTTCGAGGAAGCCGGACTGATGTGCACGGGCGAGAATCCCGCATCGGGCCTGGTGGAGGTCGTGGAGATGCCGTCGCGCCGATGGTGGATAGGCACGCAATATCATCCCGAATATTCGAGCACGGTGCTCAACCCGAGCCCTCTCTTCGTCGATTTCGTCAGAGCCGCCGCCGAATATTCAGCCGAAAACCACACTGAAGAATAAACAATAACCCTACAACACAACTCATACCGATGGACAAAAACACCGTACTGGGCATGCTGCTCATGGGAGCCGTAATACTCGGCTTCATGTGGCTCAACAAGCCCTCCGAAGAGGAGATAGCCCGCCAGCGTGAGATCGCCGAGCAGCAGGAAGCCGCCCGGATTGAGGCAGCACAAGCCGCCGAAGTGCTTACGCCTGACAGCGTCAGCGCCACCGAACGCGCCACAATTGCCTCTACAATCAGGCGCTTCGGCACCCTCGACTCAATTTCAGGAACCTACACCCTCGACGCGCGTGAGGCCCACCTGACGCTGTCGGCCGACGGCGCCATAGGCGGCAGCGTCGACACCGATTTCGGCCCCGTAAAGGCCGCCGACATACTGACGGCCGACTATCAGGGAATGTCGCAACAGGCGGCAGCCGCGGCAGTCAGCAACCTCAAGCAATCAATGGCAGCGGTAGCCCGCTATCAGGAATTCGCCCGCTACCTCAAGGGCGAGGAGCGCACCGTCACCCTGAAGAATCCCGACGTCACTCTTGAGATATCCACCAAGGGAGGCTCCATCAGCCGGGCATACCTCAACCAGTACAAGAGTTACGACTCCACTGCCCTGACGCTGATTGATCCGGCCACTGACGGCTACAGCTTCATGCTCACCACAGCCACGCAGCGCCTCGACACACGTGAATTCTACTTCACCCCGGTGGCCGAAGGGGACTCAGCAGTAACGATGCTTCTCGATCTCGGCGATGGAGCCCGCTGGGGACTGCGCTACTCCCTTCCGGCCAAAGGCTACACCGCCCGCATGGAGATCCTCCAGGAGGGCATGCAGAAGGTCATTCCGCCGAGCGTGGCCTCGATCGACTTCAACTGGCACCAGAAAATGCGTCGCGACGAGGCCGGACGCGTGTTTGAGGAGCGTAACAGCGCGCTTTACTACATGTTTGCCAACGGCGACGTCGAAAACCTCAATGAGGGCAGCACGGAGCGCAAGGAGGTGACAGAGCGTCTGAAATGGATCGCCTACAAAAACCAGTTTTTCTCCTCGCTCATCGTGCCCGACACTTACTTCACCACCGCTACCCTCGACAGCGAGCTCATAGAAAACAATCCCGATTACATCAAGGAGATGGACACCCAGGCCACGCTCGAATACTCTTCGGCGCAGCCCGCGCCTGCCGGTTTCACCTTCTTCTTCGGCCCCAACCTCTACCCCCTGCTCTCCGACCTGCAGGATGAGATCAATCCGGGCCAGAATCTGCATCTGACCAATCTCATACCTCTCGGCTGGGCGCTCTTCAGGTGGATCAACACTCTTATAATCATACCGATATTCACCTTCCTCGGAGGCTTCATCAGCAACTACGGCATCATAATCCTCCTTCTGACGGTATTCATAAAGATCATCCTCTTCCCATTCACCTACAAGAGCTTCATGTCGCAGGCCAAGATGAGGGTGCTCGCTCCCGAGATCAAGGAGATCAATGAGAAATGGCCCGGCCAGGAGAACGCCATGAAGCGCCAGCAGGAATCGATGGCTCTCTACAGCCGCGCCGGAGCCAACCCGATGTCGGGCTGCCTGCCGATGCTGCTGCAGCTCCCGATCCTCGTGGCGATGTTCAATTTCTTCCCGTCGGCCATCGAGCTGCGCGGCGAGCCGTTCCTCTGGGCCAAAGACCTCTCGGCCCCCGACGCCATAGTGAGCTGGACCGCCAACATTCCATTCATTTCCTCGACCTTCGGCAACCACATCAGCCTCTTCTGCCTGCTGATGACCGTGGTCAACATCGTCTACACCCATATCAACATGCAGTCGCAGCCCGGAGGCAACTCCATGCCCGGCATGAAGTGGATGATGTATCTGATGCCCGTGATGTTCCTCTTCTTCTTCAACAACTATGCCGCCGGACTGAGCTGCTACTACTTCCTCTTCCTGCTCATCACCATCCTGCAGACCTACCTGTTCCGCAAGTTTGTCGACGAGGAGAAGGTACGCGCCACCATGCGCGAGAACGCCAAGAAGCCCCGCAAGAAAGGCTTCTGGGCCACCAAGCTCGAAGAAGCCCAGAAACAGCAGCAGGCCATGCTCCGCGAGCAGCAGCGCCGCGCGGGGGGCAAACGCAAGTGACGGCCCATCACCTGAAATCCAATCTTTTTAATATCTCACGATATGCTCAACAACAAAATTCAGGATGCGCTCAACGCGCAGATCAATGCCGAGTTCTGGTCGGCCTACCTGTATCTCTCGATGTCGATGCACTTCGAGGCCGAGGGCCGCGCTGGCATCGCCAACTGGTTTGCCATCCAGTTCAAGGAGGAGCAGGCCCATGCCCAGATCTTCATGAACTACATCAATCAGCGCGGAGGACGCGTCGTGCTCAAGCCTATAGCCGAGGTGCCCACACAGTGGGAATCGCCTCTCGCCGCCTTCGAGGCCACTCTCCAGCATGAGACCAAAGTGACAGCCCTGATCAACGAGCTCTTCGCCCTGGCAGAGCAGGAGAAGGACTACGCTACCCGCGACCGTCTGGCATGGTTCGTGTCGGAGCAGGTCGAGGAGGAGGACAACTGCCGCCAGCTCATCGACAAGTTCAAGCTCATCGGCGACAACGGCATGGGCCTCTACATGCTCGACCAGGAGCTCGCCGCACGCACGTACACGGAGCCCTCGCCTCTCGCGGCCGAGTAAGAGACTCTCTGCCCACAGAGCAGCGATTTTTAAGATCAGACACCGGGCGACTGCAAGGGATAACACCCATGCAGCCGCCCGGATTCATATTGCCACCCGGATTCAGCTCCAGCCTCCCCCAAGAGCTTTGTAGAGATTGATAAGCGCGAGATATTCGTCGCGCAGGGCATTGCTTACGCCTATCTGCGCTTCGAAATAACGCCGCTGGGCATCGAGCACGTCGATATAGTTGAGCGTCCCGCCACGATATTGCAACCATGCGAGCTTCACGTATTTGGCAGCAGCGTCGCGCAGCTCCATCTTCACCCGGTGGTTATCATGATACTTGTTGTAGGCCACGATCGAGGTATTGACCTCCGTGAAAGCGCCTATGACAGCCTTCTCATAGTCAAGACGGCTCTGGTCGTAGGCCGCGATCATAGCCTGATACTTGCGCTTCTTGCGTCCGAAGTCAAAGATCGGCCCGGTGATCTGGGCGAGGGTATAGGTGAACGGCGACTTGAAGAAATCCTTCAGCCCGTCGTTTTCCAGACCGGGGGTGAACCCTATGCGCAGAGAGGGGAAACGGTCGGCGTAGCTCACGCCCACATCGGCCATCGCCGCCTTGAGGCGCATCTCCGCCGCCCGCAGGTCGGGACGGCGCCGGAGCAGGTCGGATGGCACTCCGGCCGGAAGTTCGGCCGGCATCTCCGTGCCAAAAGGCGACGGCCGCCCGTCGAGCACCTCGTGGGGATATTCGCCCATCAGCGTGGTAAGATTGTTGCGCATCGACGTCACGCGAAGCTCCAGATCAGGTATGAGCGACGCCGTGGTCGAATACTCCACTTTCGCTTGCTGGTAGACCGTCTCCGACGTCAGTCCCCCCTCAAACCTGAGGCGCGCCTGTTCGAGCGACTCCTTGCGCGTCAGCAGAGTGCGGCGCACGATGTCGAGCTCGTTTTCGAGCGACAGGAGCCTGAAATAGGCCGTGGCGACCTCGGCGATCACCGTCATGCGCATGGCGCGGTAATCCTCCACCGACGCCGCATAGCGGGCTTTGCCGGCATCCTTGGCGCGTATCATTGATCCCCAGAGATTCACCTCCCACGTGATCGGCAGCTTCAGATCATGCTCCGGATCCTTGGTCAGCTCTCCGCCGTTGTACTTGTTGGTCTCATAGCTGTAGGCCACATTGACACCTACCTGAGGCCACATCTCGGCCACTGCCACGCCATAGAGATGGCGCGACTGTTCAACGCGGGCCGCAGCCTTGAGAATGTCGCGGTTGTTGTCGAGCGCTATCCTCATGATCTTCGTCAGAGTGGAGTCGGCATAGAACTCCCACCATTTTATGTCGGCTATCGACATCGAGTCGGCCTTGGCATAGCCCTCAGCGCCCTCTACAAACGTGTCGGGCATATCCACTCTGGCAGCGGGGAGATCCTTTGTGCCTGAGCAGGAAGCGAGCATAGCGCCTGCGAGTGCTGCGAATATTATGTTTTTCATATTTCAGTCCGATAAGTTGAGGTTTACGTTTATTTTGGTGCGGCGCCTGTGGTTGCGGTATCGTCAGCAGGCAGAGCTTTCTGAAGCTGAGGCCGGCGCCGGCCGAAGAGCCTGTTGACGGCCACGAAGAAAAACGGCACGAACACGATACCGACCGTTATGGCCACACCCATGCCGAAGAACACTCCGGTGCCGATGTCGCGGCGCGCCCCGGATCCGGGACCGCTGGCGATCACCAGCGGCACCAGTCCGAGCATGAACGCAAGCGAGGTCATCACGATCGGGCGGAAACGGAGCCGGGCCGCTTTGAGAGCCGCCCTGACGGCATCAACGCCGCGGTCGGTCTCCTCCTTGGCGAACTCGACAATCAGGATGGCGTTTTTGGCCACAAGACCCACGAGCATCACCAGTCCGATCTGGAAATAGATATTGTTTTCGAGTCCGCATATCCATATGCCCAGATAGGCGCCGACACCCGCGATGGGAAGCGACAGTATCACTGCCAGAGGCACCGACCAGCTCTCATAGAGCGCCGCGAGGAAGAGAAACACGAAGAGAAACACCAGTCCGAGCACAAGTCCCGTATTGCCGCTCTCATGCTTCTGCTGATACGATAGGCCGCTCCATTCCACCCCGATATTCGGCGGCAGATGCTCCCTGACGATCTCTTCAAGCGCATCCATCGCCTCGCCGGTGCTGTAGCCGCGGCCCGCTTCACCCGACACGGTGGCCGAGCTGAACATATTGAAGCGGCCGATCGTGCCCGGGCCGGTAGTGTAGCTCGACGTGCCGAGCGACGACACCGGCACCATCGTGCCGTCGGCGCTCTTCACGAAAAAGAGGTCGATGTTCTCGCGTCGCGCACGATATGGTGCATCGGCCTGTATGTAGACACGGTATATGCGGTTGAACATATTGAAGTCGTTGACATATATCGAGCCTGTGAAGGCCTTCATAGTCGAGAATATGTCACTCACCGGTATGCCGAGCATTTTGGCCCGGTCGCGGTCGACATCGAAATAAAGCTGCGGAATATCGGCCTGCATCGAGGTCGACAGATCGGCTATGGCTCTTGACTTCGACGCATAGTGGCGCAGGGTGTCGACTGCATGCTGCAGGTCGGCATAGGAAGCGTCGGCACGAGCCTCAAGCACCATCTCGAAGCCCCCCGAACTGCCAAGTCCCGGAATGATCGAGGGCGTGAACACGTAGACCTTGCATTCGGGATACTCCGCCAGCGCGTCGTGCACCCGGGCGCGCACCTCGGCTATGTCATCAGATTTACGCTCGCCCCACGGCTTGAGTATTACCGTCAGCTGCGAGTGGGCCTGGTTGGAGCCTACGCGCGGCGAGGATCCGGTGACGTTGAGCACATATTCCACGTCGGGATCCGCCAGCAGATAGGCCATGGCCCTCTCGGTCACCTCTCGGGTGCGCTCTATCGTGGCGCCCTCGGGCAGTTCGAGCTCCACGCTGAAATATCCCTGATCGTCCTGCGACATGAAGCTGCGGGGCATCAGCGCGTTCATCACGTAGATAAACACAAGCGCCAGCCCGAAGGCAGCATACATGCGCTTCGGATGCGACAGAGTGCGGGCTATGGCGCGCCCGTAGAAGCGGTTGCCACGCCAGAGCCACAGATTGATGCGGCGGAATATCTTCGCCTTGCGGCCATGCGATGGCCGCAGCAGCTTGGCGCACATCACCGGCGAGAGCGTCAGGGCTACAACCGTCGATATCACCACCGACACGGCGATTGTCACCGTAAACTGGCGGTAGAGCTGTCCGGTGATGCCGGGCAGGAAGCTTACAGGCACAAACACCGCGCAAAGCACCAGCGACATCGCTATCAGCGCGCTTCCGAGATTCTTCATCGCCTTCGCGGTTGCCTCCGCGGCCGGGATCTTCTCGGCATTCATGATACGGTCCACGTTCTCCACCACCACTATGGCGTCGTCGACCACAATGCCTATGGCGAGTATGAGGCCGAGCAGAGTGAGCATGTTGAGCGAGAAACCGAAAATGAGCATGACTCCGAACGTGCCCACGAGCGATATCGGCACGGCGATGACCGGTATTAGCGTGGCGCGCCAGTTCTGAAGCGACAGGAACACCACCGCTATCACCAGCAGCAACGCCTCGAAAAAGGTGCGGTAGACATGATGGATCGACTGCTCGATATACGTAGTCATGTCGAACGGTATCTCATACGTAATGCCCTCGGGGAAGTTGCGGGCTATCGTCTCCATCTCGCGCTTCACGGCCTCGGCCACCTCCATGGCGTTGGAGCCGGGGAGCATGTTGATGTTGATGACGGCCGCATTGCCTCCGTTGATACCGCTCTCGGTTGCGTAGCTCGAAGCTTCGAGCGATATCCTCGCCACATCGCGCAGACGTATCATCGAGCCGTCGTTGCCGGCCCGGAGCACGATATCCTCAAAATCCTCGACCGTCGACAGGCGGCCACGGGCTATGATTGGCATAGTCACGTCGATATCCGTCATAGGAGCCTGTCCGAGAGTGCCGGCGGCCGACTCGCGGTTCTGATCCTTCAGTGCGTTCTGCACATCCTTGACTGTCAGTCCGAGATTGGCAAGCTTGTCGGGCTCCACCCATATCTGCATGGCATAGTAGCGGCTTCCGACATTGCTCACGCTGCCCACGCCGGGAATACGGCGTATCGGGTCTATGACATTGAGGGTGGTATAGTTGCTCAGATACACCTCGTCGAACTTCGGATCGTCGCTCATCACGGTGATGGTCAGCAGCCGGCTCGCCGTTTCCTTCGACACCGAGATGCCGTTCTGCACCACTTCGGCCGGAAGCCTTGCCTCGGCCTTCTTGATACGGTTCTGTATATCCACGGCGGCAAGCTCCGGATCGACATCTATGTCGAATGTCACCAGCGCCGAGAATCCTCCTGAATTGGAGCTTGACGACGACATGTAGATCATGCCGGGAGTGCCGTTAAGCTCCTGCTCGATAGGCGTGGCCACAGCCTGGGTGACAGTCATGGCGTCGGCTCCGGGGTAGGAAGCGGTGATCTTCACCACCGGAGGCACTATCTGCGGATACTGGTCGACCGGGAGCATCACCAGGCCGATAAGACCCACGATGAATATCACAATCGAAACTACGATCGAGAATACGGGGTGGACGAGAAAGAAATTCCTACGCATATCAGCCCTCCTTTTCGGGTGCCGGCACACTGTCGGCCGGCGGGTTTATGTTTACTGCGGGAACAGAATCGGCCGGCGCCTCGATGGCGTCTACTTTCATGCCGTGCGAGAGCTTGTGGTAGCCTTCCACCACGATCTTCTCGCCCTTGGCCAGACCGCGCTCCACAATGATATTGTTGCCCGACTGCGGCCCGATCTCCACGAAGCGTTTCTCCACCACGCCGTCGGGACGCACCACAAACACATACGCGCCGTTTTTCTCTATCACGAGAGCCTTGTAGGGGATCTCGACGGCATTCTCGCGCACGTCGAGGAGCACCTTCACCTTCGTGAACTCTCCCGGAAGCAGGCTGCGGTCGGGGTTGGGCATCTCGGCGCGCACGGAGAAGGTGCCGGTCTTCGGATCTACCTGCGGATCAGCGAAGTCCACCAGCCCCTCATAGGGATACTGCGAGCCGTCGGCCAGCGTCACGGTCACATACGAATTCCATTTGCGGCTCGGATCGTCGCTGCCGAGATTGACATTGCGGTCCTTGCCGCGCAGATAGTCGAGAGCGGTCATCGAGAAGTCGACACGCACGGTATCGCTCTTCACCACCGTGGCCAGCAGCGACTTGCCGCCCGACGGCCCGACGAGTGTGCCTATGTCGGCCACACGCTCGGAGATATATCCGGCGATGGGCGACGACACCCGCGTGTAGCTCAGCGTCAGCTCAGCCTGGGTGAGATCGGCCTGGCTGACTGTCACCTCCGCCATAGCCGATTCGTAGGCGGCCGTGGCATTGTCGAGATCGAGCTGCGAGGCGGCATTCTGGGCATAGAGAGGGGTTATGCGGTCAAGATCGTGCTTGGCCTTGCGGGCCTGGGCCTGAGCCTTGTTGAGGATGGCGCGGGCCTTGTTGACGTGGGCCTGATAGAGCTTAGGGTCAATTATGAACAGTGTCTGACCCTTGTCGATATGCGAACCTTCCTTGAAACACATCTTTTCAAGATAGCCCTCCACGCGGGCATGTATCTCGACAAACTGCTGGGCACGTATGCGGCCCACATACTCGCCGTAGATGTTCACGTCGCCGGTGGTCACGGTCTCTACCTCCACACGAGGCAGCGGGGGCTCCTGGGTGCGCGGACGCATGATAAACCCCGCCACGGCAACGATTATGAGCGCTGTCAGGATGACAGAGAGCCACGCAATACGCCGGCGTCGGGTGCCTCCTGCTTTGCGGAGCAGGGATTTCAGGCTGATATTTCGGAATCTTTCCATCGCGTCAGTCATTCAATGTTTTAGTGTGATTAATGAAATGCGGAAGGGCCGGCACAAGATTAACGCCGGGCGTTTCTTCCCGCACTAAACAACAATCTGCCGCGTGAATATGTTTGATGCCTTGCGGCATGAAACCGCATAACGGCTGTTAAACAATCCGAACAAATCAAAACATGGCCCCCTGACGGCGGGATCTCCCCGGCGCAGGCGGCCATGCTCCTTTCTCATGGTGAGAAGAGCGAATGTCTACTGAAGCTCTCTTTTGCGGCGCTCGCGCTCTTTTCGCAGCGAATTTTCGATATTTTCTATTTCCTGTTTCTGAAGCTCTGTAGATTTGTCGGATATCATTTTTACGACGTTGTTGCCGCGCCGGATCGTCTCTGCCTGACGGCGTGCCTCTGCAGCCTGACGGCGCGCCTCCGCAGCTTGCTCCATAGCCTGACGACGTGCCTCCGCGGCCTGACGACGTGCCTCCGCGGCCTGCAGCTGGGCCTGACGGCGAGCTTCGGCTGCCTCACGGCGCGCCTCGGCCGACTCTCCGTCGATCACCACCACGTTGCCGTCGCCGCCGTAATACATGCCGTCAGATCTCTGCTGCGAGATGAGCAGCAGACGCTTGCGGCCTTTGAGCGACAGGCTGTAGTTGGTGCGCACTCCGCTGTCGTCAAAGCTCATCATAAGCTTCTTGGGTTCAAGGCTGTATTGCTGCGCCTCCTTCTGATGGCCCATGAGCTTTGACTTCACCTGGGCAGCTACCGCGGGCTGAATGTATATGCGGTAGCGGGCATTGGTCAGGCGGCCGCCGTTGGGCTCGCGGTTGACCACGGCGCTCACCTCCGCCTTGCTCGATCCGGAAGCGAGGTTGATCAGATCCTGATGCCAGGGCTTCTGGGCGTATGCAGTCAGAGATATGCCAGCGCATACGATTAACGATATGATTGATTTACTCATGATCACTGGTAATTATGCATTTCTATCTTTCTCATTTCCATCTCGAAATCCATCTCCTCCACTTCAAGGATGGTCTCGGTGATCTCTTGGGCCACCTCACCGGGATTGGTGATTCTGTGGCCGTCGCGTATCACGTAGGTCTCCTCCGTCAGTGTTCCCGAGTCGGCTATGGTGGAGGCCAGCATCGAGGTGTCGCACGGAGAGCGGAGAGCGCTGACGCTGATTATGGCCATGGCTGCCGCGGCTGCCACCGAACTGATCCATACCACCGCCTTGCCTCGCCGACGGGGCGAGGGGAGAGCCGACACTTGCATGCCGGCGGCATACCAGGCGAACATGGGGCGATAGCGCTCCAGGCGGCGCGGCAGGCGCTTGCTTTCGGCGAAAAACCGCTCCAGGGCGGCCTCCTCATCGAGACTGGTGAAGCCGTCGAAGAACCGCTGCAGCAGCCGGTCGATGTCGTTGATGTCGATTTCAGTCATAGATGCGTGTATAAATGTCGCGGATACGGCGGCGGGCTCTTGAGAGCGCCGTGCGCACGGCTCCTGTGGTTGATGATGATATTGCGGCTATCTCCTCGATCTCCATGCCGTCGATATGGCGCATGCGGAGCACAGCCTGCTCTACGGTAGGGAGCATGTCGACAGCCCGGAGGAGCGTCTGGAAGTCGTGGTCTCCGGCGTCGTCGGCCGCCCGGTCGGCGAGCTCGTCGAGCGTGGCGCGGGGATGGAAGCTCCTCAGGCGTGTCAGACATACGCGGCGCACCGTCACCAGCGCCGGAGCATCAAACGAGGCGTATTCGTCGAGCCGCTCGCGGTAAAACCATAGCTTGAGAAGCGCGTCCTGCACAGCGTCGGCCGCGTCGTCGGGGTCGCCCAGCAGGCGTCGCGCCTCGCTGAGCAGGCGCGGACGCACACGTCGGGCTTCTTCTTCAAAACGCTCTCTTTGCATGCCTTGACTGATCGTGGATAGCTTGCGTCGGTGGATATGATTATTCTATAGCAGGGCGGCCGCTCCCGGCCGCCCGCGAGTCATCGGCCGATGTGGATGTTGTCGGTGTACGAGCCGCTCAATGTGGCCATCCCCGGCTTCGAATAGCACCTGATCTCGGCACTGCTGCTCGAACAGCTGGCATTGATGCTTCTCACGGCGTAGCACTCCACTTCGGCCGTCGAGGAGGCGCTCACCGTCAGGTCGAGTGCCTTGAGATTGCGGGCCTCGATCTCCGATGTGCTTCCGGCCGACATGGTGGCTTTGCTGCATTTTCCGGCAAGCTTTACGTCGCCGGTCGACGTGGCCTCCACTCTCAGGATCTCCACGGCCATGTCGCTAACCCTCACGTCGCCGGTGGAACGGCTCTTGATCCGGGCATCCTCGGCCGAGAGATTGTCCACCTTCACATCGCCTGTCGACGATGAGGCGAGCGATGCGATCTCGGTGGTGACGCTTCCGACTGTGATGTCGCCGGTGGAATTCGAATGAAGCATGGCATTCTCACGGCCCTTGACGGATGATACCGTGATGTCGCCCGTGGAGTTGGCGGTCAGATATACGTTTCCGGCCTGAAGCTTGTTGGCGGTGATATCGCCGGTGGAATTGCTGACGAGCTTCATGTGCTCTCCGGTGGTAGTGACCGAACCCATGTGGATGTCGCCGGTGGAGTTGGTGATGAAGGAGTAGTTGTTGCCCTGTCCGTTAAGCGGCGATTTGATGGTGATGTCGCCGGTGGAGTTGGTCAGGAAATCGTTGACAGCGGGCGCGCTGACTATCATCTTGGCCGTATAGTTGCCGTTGATGTTGAGATTGACTCCGCTTTTCCAGCTGACGGTGAGGGAGCTGCCCGACGATGTCACCTGTATGTAGTCGATGAGGTTGTCGGGGGCGTAAAGCTTGACGCTCTTCGGACCGACGGTATACTCGATGTCGATGGTGGTGTTGGTGACAAGCTTGGTGAAGTCGGGGCAGCTGACGACGCGGCTGACGTAGGTCTTCGACGGAACGACTTTGATGCGTGTGGCGGCTGCCGAGGGAATAGCCGCTACTATGAGAGCCAGAGCGGCTGCAAGCGATATGATACGTTTCATAGGATGATGGTTGTTTTTTGTTTCAGGTAGCGGAGGAGGGGGACGGTCCATGGAGCCGCCCCCGGCTTCCGCATCAGGTAAAACTATCTGTTATGAAAAAAGCTGTTCACCCTTATGACGCGACAGGGCGGCCGAATGTTACATCGCCGCCCTGATTTTTTTCTTTATTCCGTGATTTTTCAGAATTCGTAGCCCACGGTGGCCGATGCCAGGCGCCCGCGCTTCACTCCGAAGTCGCTCCTGGTCAGGCGCAATATGCCGTAGCTGAACGATGCGCCGACGTAGTAGCGGCCCCATACGTAGCCTACGCCGGCGCGTATGTCGAGGTCGGTGCCGTAGTCGCCGTAGAGCGGACGGGCGGTAGTGCCCTGGAATATCTTTCTGGGGCCGTCGCAGCTGAAGTGGGTGTAGAAACGGAAATCGAACTGCGGCCCTGCGAACACTCTCAACGAACACTGTAAGAATATATCCTGTATGATGATTGCCTGCGAAAGTGTCGCCTCAGGCCGACACATCCCGTTCAATACCGCAAAGTTAGCAAAAATCTGTAAATCGCAAGCCCTTCCCCGAAAATATTCACTAACTTTGCAGTCCGTAAAACGTTAATTCATAAAAACTCACAGCAATACTTATGTCAATCGACAGCATCATCGCCCAGGCTGTGGCCAAGGCAGTCAAGCAGCTCTACGGCATCGACGCGGATCCCGGATCGATCACGCCGGCTCCCACCCGCAAGGAATTCGAAGGCAATCTGACAGTAATGGTGTTCCCCTTTGTCAAGGCCGCACGCAAGAGCCCGGAGCAGACAGGCGCCGAGATAGGCCAGTGGCTTGTCGACAACGAGCCGGCAGTCGACCGCTTCAATGTCATCAAGGGATTTCTCAACATAGTAATCGAGCCGGCCTTCTGGTCGTCGGTGCTTGAGCACATCGCCTCGCAGCCCCACTACGGCATCCGCGAGACCACGGCCGACAGTCCGCTCGTCATGGTGGAGTACTCCTCGCCCAACACCAACAAGCCCCTCCACCTGGGCCACCTCCGCAACATATTGCTCGGATGGAGCCTCTCGCAGATACTCGCCGCGTGCGGCAACCGCGTGGTGAAGACCAACATCGTCAACGACCGCGGCATCCACATCTGCAAGTCGATGCTCGCCTGGCAGAAGTGGGGCGACGGTGTCACCCCCGAGAAGGCCGGCAAGAAGGGCGACCATCTCATCGGCGACTTCTACGTGCTCTTCGACAAGCATTTCAAGGCCGAAGTAGCCGACCTCATGGAGAAAGGCATGACCAAGGAGGAGGCCGAAGCCGCATCGCCCCTGATGCAGGAGGCCCGCGCCATGCTCCGCCGCTGGGAGGCCAGGGATCCGGAAGTGCGCGCCCTCTGGGAGACGATGAACAGCTGGGTCTACGACGGATTCGACCAGACCTACCGCCGCATGGGAGTGGGCTTCGACAAGATCTACTACGAGAGCCAGACCTACCTCGAAGGCAAGGAGAAGGTGCTCGAAGGGCTCGCCGCCGGCAAGATGTACCGCAAGGACGACGGATCGGTGTGGGCCGACCTGACCGCCGACGGACTCGACCATAAGCTGCTCCTCCGCTCCGACGGCACCTCCGTCTACATGACCCAGGATATCGGCACGGCCAAGCTCCGCTACCAGGACTATCCCATCGACCGGATGATCTACGTCGTGGGCAACGAACAGAACTACCACTTCCAGGTGCTCTCGCTGCTGCTCGACCGCCTCGGATTCAAGTGGGGCAAGGATCTCGTCCACTTCTCCTACGGCATGGTGGAGCTCCCCGAGGGCAAGATGAAGAGTCGCGAGGGCACGGTGGTCGACGCCGACGACCTCATGGAGGAGATGGTCAATACGGCGCGCCAGGTAAGCATGGAGCTCGGCAAGCTCGACGGATGCACCCCCGCCGAGATCGACGACATAGCCGAGACCGTAGGCATGGGAGCCCTCAAATACTTCCTGCTCAAGGTCGACCCCCGCAAGAACATGACATTCAACCCCAAGGAGTCGATCGACTTCAACGGCAACACCGGCCCCTTCATACAGTACACCTACGCCCGTATCCGCTCGGTGCTCCGCAAAGCCGGGGAGGCGGGCATGGCCACCGAAGGATATCTCGGAGTGAAGCCAGGAGAGCGCGAGATCACCCTCATACAGCGCCTCGCCGACTTCCCCGCCACGGTGGAGGAGGCCGGACGCTCCTACAGCCCCGCGCTCATAGCCAACTATGCCTACGACCTGGTGAAGGAATACAACCAGTTCTACCACGACTGCTCCATCCTCAAAGAGGAGGATCCCGCCGTCAGGGCCATGAGGCTGACGCTCTCGCGCATGACCGCCGACACCGTGCGCACCGCCATGGGGCTGCTCGGCATCCGCGTGCCCGAGCGCATGTAAGGGCGCTCCTCTCCTCTGGCATGATATTTGCAGCTTAAACATCAAAACACATATCCAACCAACACATCAGTTAAGACAATGAACAACTATCCCGACTATTACAATGGCGGCAGCGGCAATCCCCAGCCCGCCGTCGGCGCACTCGACGCCCGGGTGTCGCAGGTCATGAAGCGCGTCTACCTCAAGATGTTCCTCGGCCTGCTCGTCACCGCACTCGTCAGCTTCTTCTGCGCAGGATCGCCCGCAGTGCTCTCCTTCTACGCCCAGCACTCCTGGCTCATCTGGGGCCTCTTCATCGCCGAGCTCGTGCTCGTATTCGCCATCTCGGGCGGCATCAGCCGCATGCAGTCGTCGACCGCCACGGCTCTCTTCTTCCTCTTCGCCGTGATCAACGGCCTGGCCCTCTTCCCCATCTTCCTCGTCTACACCCACGTGTCGATAGCCAAGACATTCTTCATCACCGCCGGCACGTTCGGCGCCATGAGCATCTACGGCTACTTCACCACCAAGGACCTCACCCGCTGGGGATCATTCCTGATGATGGCTCTTATAGGCCTGATCATCTGCACGGTCATCAACATCTTCTGGGCCAACTCCACCTTCGACTGGATCATCTCCGGTCTCGGAGTGCTCATCTTCGTGGGGCTCACCGCGTGGGACACCCAGAAGATCAAGCAGTGGGCCGCTGCAGCCCCCTTCGAGGCCACCGGCAAGCTCGCCACCCTCGGCGCCCTCAGCCTCTACCTCGACTTCATCAACCTCTTCCTCTACCTCCTCCGCTTCTTCGGCAACAGCCGCGACTGACCGCGCCCGACGCCGACCCATCACCCGCGCCGCGCCCTGACACCCGCTGTCACGGCGCGGCGCCCTTTTATCCCAGAGCCTCTCCCTGCGGCTCATCTACGAAGAAGCCGGGCGGAGCCCCTCTATTACCCCACCAAGGCGCGGCTACGCCCGCCATGGAGGGGCTTACAAAAGTAGCGTGGTCTCCGACCACTCCCGATGACGATGGCTGACGGTACAGATCCGGCGCATGCACAGAACACGGCAGCCTGCCCGAAGATCGAAGAGCTATGGATTGATCGCGGCTGACGGCTTCGAGGGCCCTATCCCATCCGGGAAGCCGCGGCAGACGGCAGAGGTCGGAGACCTCGCAACCTCGGTTAACCCCGCCATGGCGCGCGGAGCGACACCTTGGTGGGGAGAGTTCAAACAACTGATTATATGTGACCTGTAGGGATGCACCATGGTGCATCCGTCGATTTCATGGCCCATAAATCGCGTTGTCGGATGCACCATGGTGCATCCCTACTATGTTGATATTGGTAATATGCGCTGAATAGTTACTGCCGCTGACCGCCCGGCATGATGCTATGACTCCGCCATCTCTTTTCCATATTTGGAAAGTATTTGCTGACTATTTCGAGCCGAGGTTATAGGCTGACAGTCCTTCTGTATGAAGATTTTTCGAAGAGGCATCTTTTTTGCGGGATGAGAGAAAATGTGTAACTTTGGGGCATGAACCGGATCGCCATGAAGCGCACACTTCTCTACATAATCGCCATAACGCTGCTTGCGGCCGCCGGATGCTCGCGCATCAGCCGCAACCCCGACCTGCTGCGCGCCGACGCGCTGACAGCCACCGACCCGCGCGCGGCGCTCCGGCTGCTCGACTCGCTCCCCTACGCCGACCTCTCCGAGACCGACCGCCACTTCCGCGACCTCCTCAGCGTCAAGGCCGCCGACAAGGCATATATCACCCCTGACAGCATGGCTGTGGCTAAACTTGAAGATGCTGCGTCATACTTTGGCGGCACAGACTGCGAGGCGGAGGCTAATTACTATCTCG
>CALHWU010000099.1 GCA_938039795.1 uncultured Muribaculaceae bacterium | reverse complement strand
CCAGAATCCGCTGGGATCGGCCGCCGGCTACGGCTCGTCGTTCCCGCTCGACCGCGAGATGACCACTCGCCTGCTCGGCTTCGAGACAATGCACTACAACGTGGTGGCAGCACAGATGTCGCGCGGCAAGACCGAGCGCGCTGCCGCCATGGCCATCGCCTCCATCGCCTCCACCCTCGGACATCTGGCCATGGACGTGTGCATGTGGATGTGCCAGAACTTCGGATTCATCTCCTTCCCCGACGAGCTCACCACCGGATCGTCGATAATGCCGCACAAGAAGAACCCCGACGTGTTCGAGATCATGCGCGGCAAATGCAACCGCCTTCAGGCCATCCCCAACGAGATAGCGCTCCTGACAGCCAATCTGCCGTTGGGTTACAACCGCGACCTGCAGCTGCTCAAGGACATCATCTTCCCTGCCACGACCGAGCTCCGATCATGTCTGGAGATGGCCGACTTCATGCTGCAGCACATACGCGTGCGCGCCGACATACTCGACGATCCCCGCTACGACTATCTCTTCACCGTGGAGGACGTCAACCGTCTCACGCTCGCCGGCACGCCGTTCCGCGAGGCTTACCGCACAATCGGACGCCAGGTGCAGGAGGGCACCTACCGTCCCACACGCGAAGTACACCATACTCACGCCGGCTCCATAGGCAACCTCTGCAACGCCGAGATCGCTCTCAAGATGCAGCGAGTACTCGACCGTCTCGCCTGAGCCGCGACAAGTTGACCCATCCGGGCCTCTGCTTGCGCCCCGGCCGAAGTTTTTTCCGGCCGGGGCGCATTGGTTTTAGCGTTTTTTTATAATTTTGCCGACGGCAACATGCCTATGCCTACTTCGCCGGACTTCTCGGACGCGCATCGGTCAACCTGCCGGCGAAGCGCACCTTCCTCTCGGCCGACAAGACATCGACCGACACCCATGAATACGACTGGGAGCTGAAAGCCGACAAAATGCCGGCGCGCTGCACCGTCACCGATAAGAATCAGGACGGCACAACGCGCGAGCAGCGTGTCATAGAGATTGGCTGGTAATCAGACGGTCTGCGGAGGTCACTCCACGCTGAAACCGGCGAGCTCCACGGCGCGGGCAAGAACCTCGTCGTCGACACTGCCTTTCACGTGGGCAACTCCCTTGGCAAGATCGACCGACACTTCCTCCACGCCCTCAAGGCCGCGGATCGTTCGCTCCACCGTAGCGGAGCAGTGGGGGCAGTTCATCCCCTTGATACGATAATCCTTATTCATTTGCTTTTCGATATTTTTGTTGCGGCGGCGCCTTATCAGGCGCTGCACTATTAGTGTATATCCAAGAAGAAGCGTCAGCAATATGCCGCAGACTTTGGGGAACCATCCTATCGCCTCGGCCGAATGGCAGGCGCCCGAGCCCGACATGGGCAGAGCGAACCACGACTGAGGCAGCAGACAGTCGATCACCAGGCCGAAACCGATGGCCGTAGCGACAACCGACGCTATATAGATCGCCGTGGCACGCCGCCCGTTGGTGCGCGACAGTATCATCACCGAAGCGAAGTTGGCCGCCGGCCCCGCCATCAGCATCACGAACGCGATGCCGGGGCTCAGACCCTTCATCATAAGCGACATGGCGATAGGTATCGACCCGGTGGCGCACACATACATCGGCACAGCCACCGCCACTACGGCGAGCATGGCCAGCAGACGGTTGTCGCTCAGCGCTGTGAAGAAGCTTTCAGGCACCGTCACGGTGATCAGCGCGGCCACAATCAGGCCGATGACAAGCCATCCGCCCACACTTCCCACCATATCGACAAAACCGTAGCGCACAGCGCGCAGCAGGCGGCGTCCAGGCGAGGCATCGCCCGATGAAGCCTCCTCCTCGCCGACCGCGCAGCAGCTTTCCTCGTCAGAGGCCGCCTTCTCCTCGCCGCCGAACCGTCCCACGGCCCATCCTCCGGCCACGGCCCCGACAAGGGCCGCCACAGGGCGGATCATCGCGAACGGCAGGCCTAACAGCGAATAAGTGGCCGCTATAGAATCCACGCCGGTCTGAGGCGTGGCTATCAGAAACGACGTCGAGGCCGCCCGGCTCGCACCGCGCCTACGGAGCGACACGGCTGTCGGGAGAACGCCGCACGAGCATAGCGGCAGAGGCACTCCGAGCGCCGCAGCCTTGATGACCGGCAGCAGTCCGCGCCCCGAAAGATGGCGCGCCATAGTGCGCGGCTTCACAAACTCATTGAGCAGCCCGGCGAAAAGAAAGCCGAGCAATATGTAGGGCGCCATCTCGAACACTATGGCGCCAAGCGACTGAAATATATGCGTGATGTCCATACGGCAGAATTACATTAACGTGAATTTCATGCTGCAAAATTACATCACGCCGCCCCCGTCCGCGTTGCATCATTCCGCAAAAATGTTGCCTGATTCCATCATCATCGGCCTGCCAGTCCCAAAAAGCAGCATTTTTTGCCCTGACAGAGCATATGGTAGCTATCAGACATTCCATTATCCATATAATCATACATTCCTATCACGGGAATTCAAGTTTAGCAGAAAGCAAACAGCTCAACGGACACTTGCAATCAAGATTGCAAGATTTATCATCTATACAACCCTATCTATCAGAAATTTGTTTTATCTTTTTAATCTAATAACAAACAAAGGAGTATAGACATGGCACGACCTATTAAAGAAACCCCGGTGTTAAGGGGCAAGGACGCTGAAAATTTCGCCAAAAGAATGGCGAATCCCGCTCCGGTCAGCAAGTCTGAAAAGGAAGCGGCAAGAAAGGCGTACGAGGCGTTCAAAGCCATAAGCACGTTCCCTATGTAATTATTCACTTAGAAATGCGGATTTATGTTCCTTTCCGAGAAAGACAAACATTCCCCCACAAGGGCTATGTATTTTGATCTTATCAATTTCCCAGAAGATCGCTAATTGAGGCATAAAAAGCAAAGCCTGAATTTATAACACACAGTTAACTCATAACCTGAAAGATACAATCATAAATTTAACAAGGAAGCGTCAGGTCAGACGTCGGGGAGAGGGGTGCGGCGGGCGTGGCCGGAGGCTAGGGCGCTGACGTATTGCGAGGGGGTCATGCCGGTGACCTCCTTGAACTGGCGTGAGAGATGGGCCGTGGTGGAGTAGCCGGTCAGCCAGGCGATCTCGCTGACGGTGCGGTCGCCGTAACCCAGCAGCTCCTTCACGCGCTCCACTTTCTGGGCTATGTGGTATTTCTCGATGGTGCGCCCCTCGCTCTGACTGAATATGCGGCTCGCCACGGCATATGGTTCTCCGGTCTGACGCTCTATGCACGCCGACAGGTTGAGACGGCAGTCGGGCTCCTCGCGCACATGATGCATCACGGCGAGCTTCACCCGCTCCACCACTTCGGCCGCATGATCGGTCACGAGTCTGAACCCCGATGCCTCCAGAGCCTCGGCCAGATGACGGCGCTGACCGTCGGTCAGGCCGTTCTCGGCCACGCGGGCGCGTCCAAGCTCCACCTCCTCGACCGTCAGCCCCTGGCTGCGGAGCACGCGGTCAACCTCGGCCACACAATGGCGGCAAACCATTCCGGCTATGGTAAATTCCATATATTTCGGGCTATCCACCAGATTACAATGACAGTAAACACGGTCCATATCACCGTGCGCGAATTAAGGGCGTTGTGGAGCCGAGGCCACCGGCGGCTCATCGCCTGCGCAACGAGCAGCAATGCCACGAGCGGCAACGACAACACGAGCAGTGCGTTGCTGCGCCATGCTCCGGCGATATCGGCGTGGAGCAACGCATGGATCGCACGCTGCGAGCCGCAGCCGGGACACTGCAGGCCCGTCAGCGAAAGAAACGGACACCGCGGGAAAGGCGCCGTAGACGGGTCAAAGAGCGCATATACCGCCACGGCGACCGCCAGGATCACCGCCCCCGCGGCCCAGAGCGCACTGCGCCGGGTCATAGGAGCGACAGCACGATCTGAAACGGCAATGCGATCAGACCGCACACCACCGTCACGGCGAGCCATATCGCAGTGGTCTCCGACGCCTTGCGCGCACCCTCGTAGTCGCCGGCATAATAGCGGCTCGACACCTTGGTGGAGTAGACAAGGGCCACCACGCCGGTCACTATGCAGCAGAGCAGCATCGCCACTATGCTCCACGCCAGATAGGTGGGAGGCATGGTCTGCTGCGGATTGGCTGCCGACTGATAATTATATGGCATAGTCCGTGGCGCCGGCGCCTGATAAGAAGCCGACGCCGGGGGAACCGGAGGAGCCGCCGCGACAAAGAGCGGACGCAGTTCCTCGACCTTACAGGCGGCCGTCCAGTCACTGAGTCCCTGACGCCACACAGGCGTATCTGGCTGCGGATGCAGACTGACGAGCTGTTCGAGCGTCATCGGCCCGAGCCGTTCGCCTGTGGTCGATATCGCCCAGTAGTTCTGAGTATCCATGATATGACAGATCAGAAAAATTTGGTTTCCTCGCCAAGGATCTCGCCGAGCAGATTGTTGGCCAGACGGCTTGCACCGATACGGAAATACTCCTTGCTGAGCCATTTCTCGCCGAGCACCTCCTTGACAATCGTATAATAGGCCACGGCCTCGTCGGCAGTCGTGATGCCTCCTGCCACCTTAAGGCCCACCATACGCCCGGCCTTCGCCTCGTATTCCTTAATGGCGAGAGCCATGACGTAGGCCGCCTCCAGCGACGCTCCCTGATATTCCTTGCCGGTGGAGGTCTTTATGAAATCAGCTCCGGAATACATGGCCAGGATAGCCGCGTCGCGGATGTTTTTAGCCGTCTTGAGAGCGCCGGTCTCCAATATCACTTTTAGGCAACGCTCGCGGCAGGAATGCTTGATCTCGTCGAGATCATCGGACACCTGCTGCCAGTCGCCGTCGAGAAAATCGCCGAGGTTGATCACCACGTCGATCTCGTCGGCGCCCCCCTCCACGGCCAGAGCTGTCTCTGCCACCTTCACCTCGGGGAAGGTCTGCGACGAAGGGAATCCACCTGCCACGCATGCCACATTGACCTCGCTCACGTCAAGAACAGTGCGCACCACCTGGGCGAAATTGGGATAGACGCATATGGCGGCCACGCTGGGCAGATCGCCATGCTCATTCTCAAAGTCGTTGACCCTCTCGGTGAATGCCGCTACCGACTGCTGTGAATCGGTAGCCTTAAGCGTGGTCAGGTCGATGCAGCCCAGCAGCATGCGCATCACCTCCGGAGTCATATTCTCAGCCTTATGCTCGGCTATTATTTTGGCCACTGCATCGGCCACCTGCTGATCGTCGGTTGTCACGGCGCTTGCCGCCACCGTGTCGTGATACTTGTCTGCCATATCGTTATTCTTTTAGTTTTGAATCAATTATAATAGTTACGGGGCCGTCATTGACAAGCTCCACCTGCATGTCGGCGCCAAACACTCCCATGGCAGTCGGGCGCCCGGTGAGTCGCGCCAGCTCAGAGCAGTAGGCTTCATAGAGAGCGGTGGCGGTCTCATGCCCTGCCGCGCGTATATAGCTGGGGCGGTTACCCTTGCGCGTAGAGGCTGTCAGAGTGAACTGACTGACGGCCAGAATCTCGCCGCCGCAGTCGATCACGGAGCGGTTCATCACCCCAGCATCATCGGGAAAGATGCGCAGCGCGGCGGTCTTGGCCGCAAGCCACACGACATCGGCCATCTCATCGCCATGCTCCACCCCGACAAGCACCATAAGGCCGCGGCCTATGGCGCTGACGAGCTCACCACCGATACTGACGGAGGCATGACCGACGCGCTGTATCACTATCCTCATCTTACCCGGAAGGTCAATAGAGATTGAATATGCGGGCCATCGGACGCCATTTCTCCGACGATGTAGCTTCGGCCGACGCCTGCTGTACTTCTGACATGTAGGCCTCCCATTCGGCCTGACGCGGCAGCGTGGCCAGACGGCCCATGGCCGTGTCCCAGTCGAAATCCTCGGGGGCCTCAACGATCATGACCAGCTGCTTGCCGCAGCGGTAGATCTCCATCTCGAGGATTCCGACCTCGCGGATCCCTTCGAGCACCTCGGGCCATACATTGCCCTCGGCGTGTCGACGCTCGTATTCGCGGAAAAACTCCGGCGTATCGCCCCTGAGTTCCATTGTGCGCACGTAGCGCTTCGTCGGGCCGTCGAATCTCTTTACGTTATATCCTTCTGTATTCATTGTCGGGATAATATATTCATCATGTATAATTAACGTCTCGGACGAGGCGTTTTGTTTGGTTTGGCATCGCGATATCTCGAAAGAGTGTCGTAGATGCGCGGCAGATCTATCTCGCCGTTCCTGACGAGCTTGCGGAGCTCGCGCTCGTTGGAGCGCTGCGTCGGAGTGCGGTAGGCGCTCCAGAGCAAGTCGGCCACGCGCAGAGCGTCGCGGTTGGTGGCCACGCCGTCACGGGCGAAATAGTCGGCATCAGCTATATCCTTGATGCTTCCGGCGGCAAACAGGTCGAACAACGCCCTGTAGCGGTCGCTTTTCAGACTGGCACGGCGCCACACCCGCTGCGAGTTGAGATACTGCAGGTCGGCTGCCTCGTCGGCGGCCTGCGACGGCTGAACCGCCGCGACTGAAGCTGTATCAGGTGCCATGGCTGATGCGGTGGTGTCGACCGGTATGGCAGCCGCGACAACACTGTCGGACTCCGCAGAATCAGGCACGAAGTGCACGGGCACGCCGTCATCGTGGGGCTTCACGCCGCTCACGTCGGTACTCTCCGTCGAGGCGATCAGGTCAGCCGCAGGTATCAGTACGGGAAGATAGCGCACTGCCGCATAACCTACTCCAAGCGCTACGACAGCCAGCAGCGCGAACACCCAGCCGCTCCGGCGGCGACGGCGGCGAGAGCGGCGAGAGCTTATGCCGTCGGTGTGATCGGCACTGTCGTCGGTCCCTTCATTGCCGGAATCCTCAAGCCAGCCGCGCAGATTGCGGCGGCCGCGCGGAGAGGCTGCTGTGGCCGGCCGCGGAGGAGTGGTCACCTTGAAATCTGGCAGAGGCACAGTCACGGTGGTGTCGCGTTCGAGACGCTCCCCCTTGCGCGAGGCCACCACGGTGGCTTCCACCACCAGTTCCGGCGCGGGACGCCCCTCGCGGGCAATGAAGTCGTCGATCATCCGTTCCACATCGGTGCGCGACATATAGCGTCGTATGGTGCGCCCTGAAAGCTGCAGCGCATCACCGCGAGCGGCTGTCGTCCCGGTATCAGGAGCCTGGAGGGCACGCAGCATGACGCTTCCTGAAACTTCCTCGCCGGCGTCCACCCTGATGCGCCTCTCGCAGTGTCCTTCAATCAGACTGACGAGAGTGCTCCCGTCGGCCATCCGGTCGAGAAGATATATCCGTTCGGCATTGAGAAACAGGTCATTGAAGACGTCGTCGCCAACACCCGTCTCAAGTTGCCATGATTTATGTCGTATGCTTGACTGGTTCATGTTGCAAAGTTAGCCAAAATTTTGTGTAACTTTACGAGCAAATTTTGAAAAGATGAAACGACACCTCCTCTGCGCCATAATGGCGCTCACCATCGTCGCGTCGCTTGGCGCACGCACCGGACGCCAGGCCGACGGCACCGTCTACGGCATCGCATTCTACAATCTTGAGAACCTCTTCGACACGATCAACTCCAACAGCAAGTTCGATCTCGAATTCTCGCCGCAGGGATCACGCCAGTGGAATTCGGGAAAATACCGCCTGAAAGTCAACAATCATGTATTGCCAGTATTGAGGAAAATATTAAAATATTAAAAACTTATCTGGAGGAAAATCTTCGAGAGAAAGAGAATGATCCGGAAATCCCTAAGACTGGTATGGCAGTATTGCAACAGCAGATAGTTTTGGCGGATGCTA
>CALHWU010000098.1 GCA_938039795.1 uncultured Muribaculaceae bacterium | reverse complement strand
TAGTAATTTTGCGTCCGGAAAACGATAGGGTGTTCCAAATAACTGATGAATCTTCACAACATGAAAAGATATATTTACACTATTATAGTAATGATCGTGTCGGTACTTTCACTTACCTCGATGAAGCCGATACCTGCTCCAGCATTGAATCTGACCGAGCCCCCTGTCTCGCAGCCTTGGTCGCTTGCCAATATACCGCAGCTGCTCGATATGCCGTCGGATGACCCTAAAACCGAGGAGGATACAGAGGCGTCGCTTCGTGAGATAACCGATAATCTTAAAAATTTTGCCGCCAAATTTATCGGGCGCAGATATGTCTGGGGCAGCACTGGCCCCAAGACTTTCGACTGCTCAGGCTTTACGAGCTATATATTCCGCAATGCCGGAGTGACACTCAATCGCACCTCGCGCATGCAGTACACCCAGGGCGAGCCCGTGAAAAATACTTCCGATCTCCGTCCGGGCGATTTGATGTTCTTTTCGAGCCCGCGCAGCGGTAAGGGCCGTGTAGGACATGTGGCAATGGTGGTGGAGGTCGACGATAACGGCAAGTCGCTTACTTTCATACATGCGGCATCAAGTAAAGGTGTCAGCTACCAGCGCTTTCCCGACGGAGGTTACTACTCGCGCAACTATATCGACGCAAAGCGCATACTCCAGCCGGAGCATACCGTCAACCAGTCGGCTTGACCCTATTCATATACTTAAAGGCATATCCTTACAATCTATATAAATACCATTTTTACGATTTTCTATCTTTTGAAGCCTCTGCGGCCAGATCTTCTTTTGACGAACTGGACCGCAGATGTCGTTTTGTGATATTTTGGAGGAATTTGTAGCTAAAATCGTTAAGAAACGAATTTTTTAGTAACTTTGTGATTTCATATTAGAAGCAACAGATAAACCAATCACATAGGATTAACGTATGAGCGACAAACTGTTTATTTTTGATACGACGCTCCGCGATGGTGAGCAGGTGCCCGGATGCCAGCTCAACACAGTGGAGAAAATCGAGGTGGCGCGCACGCTCGAAGAGCTTGGTGTCGATGTGATCGAGGCCGGTTTCCCTGTGTCGAGTCCAGGCGATTTCAATTCGGTGGTAGAGATCAGCAAGGCCGTCACATGGCCTACAATATGCGCTTTGACACGTGCCGTTGAAAACGATATCCGCGTGGCTGCCGAGGCTTTGCAATATGCCAAACACAAGCGGATACATACAGGCATAGGCACGTCGGACTATCATATCCGCTATAAATTCAACTCCAATCGGGAGGATATTCTGGAGCGTGCCATAGCCTGTGTAAGCTATGCCAAGCGTTTTGTCGAGGATGTTCAGTTCTATGCCGAGGACGCCGGTCGCACCGACAACGAATACCTTGCCCGCGTCATCGAGGCCGTGATCAAGGCAGGCGCTACCGTCGTAAATATCCCAGATACGACCGGTTACTGCCTTCCGGGCGAGTTCGGCGCCAAGATCAAATACCTTATGGAGCATGTCGACGGTATCCACAAGGCTACTATCGCAACGCATTGCCACAATGACCTCGGCATGGCTACGGCCAACACGATGTCGGGCATCCTCAACGGCGCCCGTCAGGCCGAGGTGACCATCAATGGTATCGGCGAGCGTGCGGGCAATACTTCGCTTGAGGAGGTGGTGATGATATGCCGATGCCATCGTGAGCTCGGTATCGACACCAACATCAATACTACCAAGATAAATGCCGCGAGCCATATGGTGAGCAGTCTTATGAATATGCCAGTCCAGGCCAACAAGGCTATCGTGGGTCGCAACGCCTTCGCGCATTCGAGCGGTATTCATCAGGATGGCGTGCTTAAAAACCGCGAGAGTTATGAAATCATTGATCCCAAGGATGTGGGTATCGACGAGAATTCGATCGTGCTGACCGCCCGCAGCGGCCGCGCCGCACTGAAGCACCGTCTGCACGTGCTCGGGGTCGATCTCGACAAGGAGGCTCTCGACAAGGCCTATGAGGCGTTTCTGCGTCTGGCCGACCGCAAGAAGGAGATCAACGACGACGACGTGCTCATGCTCGCCGGTCAGCATCACCGCGCCAATCATCGTATCAAGCTCGACTACCTGCAGGTCAGCTCGGGAGTCGGTATCCGTTCGGTTGCAAGCGTCGGTCTCGACATCGCCGGAGAGAAATTTGAGGCATGCGCTTCGGGCAACGGTCCTGTCGACGCCGCTATCTCCGCCATCAAGGTGATCATTCGCCGCAACATGCTCGTCAAGGAGTTCCTTATCCAGGCCATAAACAAAGGCAGCAACGATGTGGGCAAGGTGCATCTGACTGTAGAGCACGAGGGTCAGCTCTATTATGGCTTCTCGGCCAACACCGACATTATAGGAGCCAGCGCCGAGGCTTTCGTTGACGCCATCAACAAATTTGTCAGATAAATCATCGGATAGCAAGATGGGAAAGACACTTTTCGACAAAATATGGGATGCCCATACTGTCACTGACATTCCTGACGGGCCCACCCAGCTGTATATCGACCGACATTACTGTCATGAGGTGACGAGTCCGCAGGCATTTGACGGTCTGCGCCGTCGCGGGCTGAAAGTGCGCCGGCCAGACCGGACTTTCAGCACCCCCGACCATAATATACCGACCTTACATCAGGATCGTCCGATCTCCGACCCGGTGTCGGCACGTCAGGTAGATACTCTGCTGAAGAACGCCCGTGAGTTTGGTATCACGCTGTTTCCGCTCGGCGACGAGCACAACGGTATCATCCATGTCATGGGGCCTGAGAACGGTCTGACGCTCCCCGGCAGCACTATAGTCTGCGGCGACAGCCACACCTCGACCCACGGCGCTTTCGGAGCCGTGGCTTTCGGTATCGGCACGAGCGAGGTTGAGATGGTGCTGGCTACCCAGTGTATTCTGCAGCCGCGCCCGAAGACGATGCGTATCACCGTCGACGGACGTCTTGCCGAAGGAGTTACGGCCAAGGATATGGCGCTCTACATAATCGCAAAGCTCGGCACAGGCGGTGCCACCGGTTATTTCGTGGAGTATGCCGGAGAGGCGGTGCGCTCCCTATCAATGGAGCAGCGAATGACGCTCTGCAACCTGTCGATCGAGATGGGCGCCCGCGGAGGCATGGTCGCGCCCGATCAGACTACGTTAGACTATCTCAAGGGGCGCGAGTTCGCTCCGAAAGGCCGTGAGTGGGATGAGGCTGTGGCATACTGGCGCACGCTTCCTTCGGATGAAGATGCCGTATATGACCGCGAAGTGCGCTTCGATGCGGCCGATATCGAGCCTCGCGTCACTTTCGGTACCAACCCCGGCATGGGCATAGGCATCAGTGAGACGGTGCCTACCGCTCCCGTCGATGAGGCAGCCCGGGTGTCGTTTGAAAAATCGCTCGCATATATGGGCTTCCGCTCGGGCGAGAGCCTGCAGGGTCAGAAAGTCGACTATGTGTTTCTCGGGAGCTGTACAAACGGCCGCATAGAGGATTTCCGAGCGTTCGCAGCTTATGTAAAAGGTCGCAGGAAACATCCCGACGTGACCGCGTGGCTCGTACCCGGCTCATGGAAAGTGCGGCGGCAGATCGCCGAAGAGGGGCTTGACAAAGTGCTGGAAGAGGCCGGTTTCGAGATCCGTCAGCCCGGATGCTCGGCATGTCTGGCGATGAACGACGACAAGGTGCCTGCAGGATGTCTGGCCGTGTCGACCTCCAACCGTAATTTCGAAGGCCGTCAGGGCCCAGGCGCGCGCACTGTGCTTGCCGGTTCGCTGGTAGCCGCTGCTGCGGCTGTCAATGGTGTAATCACTGATCCACGCAAATCATGAATGACATGGAAAATCCAAAATTTACGATAATCACCTCGCGGTGCGTGCCGCTGCCGGTTGAGAACGTCGATACCGATCAGATTATTCCGGCCCGTTTCCTTAAAGTCACCTCACGCGAGGGTTTCGGAGAGAATCTGTTCCGCGACTGGCGTTTCGATGCCGAAGGCAACAAGCGTCAGGACTTCCCGCTCAACGATCCGCGCTACAGCGGCTGCATACTCGTCGCAGGCAAGAACTTCGGCTGCGGTTCGAGCCGCGAACATGCCGCGTGGGCCATTGCCGACTACGGCTTCAGGGTAGTCATATCCAGCTTTTTCGCCGATATCCATAAAAACAACGAACTCAACAACTTCGTGCTGCCGGTAGTGGTGTCGGATGAATTTCTCGCCGAACTCTTCTCGACCGTCCAGGCTGATCCCGCGACGGAAGTCAGCGTAGATCTGCCGGCACAGACGGTAGAGAATCTTGCTACCGGACGTAAGGAGCGTTTCGACATCAATCCCTACAAGAAACAGTGTCTTGTGGAGGGTCTCGACGATATCGGCTATCTTCTGTCGCACTCCGAGGAAATAGACTCATATGAATCCAACAATAATAAATAGATGAAATTCAAGATAGCGCTCCTGGCCGGCGACGGTATCGGTCCGGAGATCTCGCGCGAAGGCGTGAAGGTGATGAATGCCGTGTGCGGCCGTTTCGGCCATGAAGTGACCTATACCCCCGCGCTTGTGGGCGCGGCGGCCATCGACGCTACGGGTGATCCGTTTCCCGAAGCTACATATGAAATATGCCGCGATGCCGATGCCGTGCTCTTCTCGGCTGTCGGCGATCCGCGTTTCGACAACCGGCCCGACCTGAAAGTGCGGCCGGAACAGGGGCTGCTCGCCATGCGCAAGAAGCTCGGCCTGTTTGCCAACATACGTCCGGAGACCACTTTCGCCTCGCTGATCCACAAATCGCCCTTGCGCGAGGATATCGTCAGCGGTGCGGACTTTGTATGCATCAGAGAGCTGACTGGCGGAATGTATTTCGGTGAGAAATTCGAGAGCGACGACCATGCCTATGATACCTGTGCGTATACCCGCGCAGAGATAACACGCATACTTAAAGTCGCTTTTGACTATGCGCGTCGTCGCAGAGGGCATCTGACAGTGGTCGACAAGGCCAACGTGCTCGCATCCTCACGCCTATGGCGCAAGATCGGTCAGGAGATGACCGCGGAAAATCCGGAAGTAAAGACCGATTTCATGTATGTCGACAATGCGGCGATGCGTATGATCCAGGACCCGCGCTTCTTCGACGTCATGGTGACCGAAAATACCTTCGGCGATATTCTGACCGACGAGGGGAGCGTCATCTCCGGATCCATGGGCTTGCTTCCGTCGGCATCCATCGGCGAGGGAACGCCGGTGTTCGAACCGATCCACGGCTCATGGCCGGAGGCTGCCGGCAAGAATATAGCCAATCCTCTGGCTCAGATCCTCTCTGTGGCTATGCTTTTCGAGCATTTCGGCCTCACGGAGGAGGGCGATTGCATCCGCAAGGCGGTCGACGCTTCCATGGAAGCAGGCGTGTGCACCCCCGACATCGCACCCGATCCGGCCAGGGCTGTCGGCACCGACGCTGTCGGCACCTGGATCGCTGACTTTATATCGCGCAAGGCATGAATACGCATCTGCTGACTCTCGTGGCCGCCGCATTTCTTCCGGTGGCCGCATGGGCGACCCCGACGGCCGACCCGTGTCCTCAGGACAATACCGCCGTACCGGTAGCCGGACGTACTGTCACCGGACAGCGTCCGCCGGTTGCCAAGCGGCTCTTCACATCAAAGGCTGTAGAGGAGAAAATCCGCCGGATCAAATCGCAGCTCACCGACCGTAAGCTCGCCGAGATGTTCGAGAACTGTTTCCCCAATACGCTCGACACTACAGTACATTTCCGGAAGTTGCCCGACGGCACCCACGATACGTTTGTCTATACCGGCGACATACCGGCCATGTGGCTCCGCGACTCGGGCGCGCAGGTGTGGCCTTATGTGGCTCTTGCCAATGAGGATCCGGAGCTGCGCGAGCTGATAGCGGGCGTCATCGGCAGGCAGCTGCGGAGCATCATTCTCGACCCGTATGCCAATGCGTTCAACGATGGCCCGACGGGAGGGGAGTGGCAGAGCGATTTCACCGATATGCGCCCCGAGGTCCATGAGCGCAAGTGGGAGATTGACTCGCTGTGCTATCCGGTCAGACTGGCATATGAATACTGGAAGCGCACCGGCGACGACTCGGTGTTCACGACCGGCGACTGGCAGAAGGCTGTGGCTCTCATCGTGAAGACTTTCAGAGAACAGCAGCGTAAGGATGACAAAAAAGGGCCTTACCGCTTCCTGCGCCGCACCGACCGCGCTCTCGATACGCTCAACAACGGCGGCTGGGGAGCCCCCGTCAGCGGATGCGGACTGATAGTATCGTCGTTCAGGCCGTCGGATGACTCCACTACTCTGCAGTATCTCGTTCCCTCCAACTTTTTTGCGGTGACATCGCTCCGCAAGGCAGCCGAGATATTGTCGGAAGTCAACGGCGATACAGCCCTCGCGGAAGAGTGTACGGCGCTCGCAGGCGAGGTGGAGACCGCCCTCAGACAGTATGCCACATATGACCACCCCGAGTTCGGCACCATATATGCATTCGAGGTCGACGGATTCGGCAACCGCATGCTTATGGATGACGCCAACGTGCCTTCGCTTCTTGCTATGGGTTATCTCGGCGACGTGGCGATGGATGATCCGGTGTACCGCAATACCCGCCGGTTTGTATGGAGCGAAAGCAATCCCTATTTCTTCCGGGGAAAGGCCGGTGAGGGGATCGGCGGCCCGCACGTTGGCTACGATATGGCATGGCCTATGAGCCTGATGATGCGCGCGTTCACCGCCACCGACGATGAGGAGATACGCTCGTCGTTGCGTATGCTTCTCGACACCGATGCTGGCACGGGATTCATGCATGAGTCGTTCAATGTCGACAATCCCGCCGATTTCACCCGTCCATGGTTCGCGTGGCAGAACACTCTGTTCGGCGAGCTGATAATCCATCTTGTCGACTCTGGCAAGCTCGATCTGCTCAACAGTCTGTGATGCGATGTCATGAGACTGTGATCACGAGTCGATCCAGCTCATCACCCCGTCGGACCGAGACTTCATAATGTCTCTCCGGCGGGGTTTTCAACATTCATGGGCATTTATGAACATTTAACGCATTTTTGGCGTGGAACATTTGCGCAGTGTGTTGAATTCAAGCTATCTTTGCAGCCGTGTAACAATAGCCACAAGAAAAAACACATGGGCAAAATCATTGCAATAGCCAACCAGAAAGGTGGAGTGGGCAAGACCACCACCACGATCAATCTCGGAGCATCGCTTGCCGCCGAGGGTAAAAAGGTGCTCATCATCGACGCCGATCCTCAGGCCAACGCGACTTCAGGCTACGGTATCAATCCGGATCAGATGACATCGTCGATCTACGAATGTCTGGTCGATGATTATCCGCTGGAGGGATCGCAGGTGCCAACCTGTGTCAAGGGTCTTGAACTGGTCGGTTCGAGAATCGACCTGGCCGGAGCCGAGCTGGAGCTGATCAACCGCCCCAATCGTGAGCGGGTTCTCGCTAAAGTGCTCGCGCCGGTAGCCGACAAATACGATTATATACTCATCGACTGCTCTCCGTCGCTCGGCCTGATCACTGTCAATGCTCTGACGGCAGCCAATTCTGTCATTATTCCGGTACAGGCCGAGTATTTTGCCCTTGAAGGTATCACCAAACTCATCAACACCATCCGCATCATAAAGCCGCGTCTTAATCCGTCGCTTGAGATCGAGGGATTCCTGCTTACGATGTACGATGCCCGTCTGAGACTCGCTAACCAGATATACGAGGAGCTCAAGGGACATTTCGGCGACATGGTGTTCAACACCGTAATACCACGAAACATCCGCCTGAGCGAGGCCCCATCGCATGGATTGCCAGCCCTCATATATGATCCTGAGAGCCGTGGAGCGACCTCTCACAATGCTTTGGCCAAGGAGATAATCAACAAGCAGAAGAAAAAAGCTAAAGTCACCACGAAATGAAACCGAAACGACAGGCCCTCGGCCGTGGGCTCGACTCGCTTATCCCTATGGATGACGTCCCTGCTTCGGGAGCATCGGCCATCAACGAGATCGACATAGATCTGATTCAGCCCAATCCTGATCAGCCACGCAGCAATTTCGACGAGGAAGCGCTCGCCGAACTGGCATCTTCGATCAGAGAACTCGGTATCATCCAGCCCATATCGCTGCGCAGCGTCGGCGGTTATTATCAGATCATAGCGGGCGAACGGCGCTTCAGGGCTGCCCGTATGGCCGGACTGACCACCGTGCCGGCCTATATACGTAATGCCAGCGACAGCGAGCTGACAGAGATGGCCCTGATAGAGAATATACAGCGTGAGGATCTCAACGCCATAGAGATAGCCTTGACCTTCAAGAAGCTTATAGAACGCTATGAGCTCACCCAGGAGCGTCTGAGCGAGCGCATAGGCAAG
>CALHWU010000097.1 GCA_938039795.1 uncultured Muribaculaceae bacterium | reverse complement strand
CGTTTCTCTCAAGCTTAATCAATCGGATGGAATCTGCTCCTCACTCCGCGCCGGCACGATAGACTAAAGCTGAATTTATATTGTATAGCGGTACAGTTCAAGTTCACCCGTATCGCTGTTCATGCTTTGTAGAAAAAGCTCGCTGTCCGTATCATTGACAATGAAGTTCACGCCTACATGGTCAAGCCGGTAGGCTTTCATTATATTGCCGTTCCAGTCGTATTTGATCACTTCATTGCCATTGCGCGATTCAGCAAATGTCCGGGCCTTTTCGCCCCTTACATCTTTGTCCATCAGCAATACGTAGATGGCGCTGTCAGTGGCATATAGCTCCATCCCCTCTGCTTCAGGGAGATAATTGTAGTTCAATTCGTCAGATGCCTGCACGTATTTCACAGGATGATCATATAATTGTTTCTCGATATTGACAGTCGTGTCATTCAGACTGAAAATGAAGGCTAATCTGTCGACACCCATGCAATAGGCGTATTTCCCTTTGTGATTCGTATATAGTTTCGCATTATCGGAATAAACCAGCTGTTTGGGTATGTCCGCACCATTGAAACCATCGTCGGGCCAGTAGTCCAGCGGTATCAGTGAACGGTTTTTAAGGTCAATCATCGAGAATATATGCCGCGGGTTCTCATATGTTCCTCCGATAAGTATTATGGTATCGGGGGAGACAGGGACAATACTGCTGTATCCCCAGTGCAGATTGTGGCAGAATGAATCGATGTCGGTCAGGACAATGCTGTCCGGCTGGTTGATCGACGGTACTCTTTGTATACACCGCTGACCGGTCGACATTCCTGCCAGAATGTGCAACTCATTATCCTGATTTTTGAAAAGAGCGGCGTCAAGATACTCATTCGGTCCCTGTCCGATGGTGCACATAGATGTGATATTGAGCACGCTGTCTCCTTTGATGTGTGCTATTTCAAACCTATGGCCTGGATCGTATGACCAGAATGCAAGTGTGTCATCATAGATCAGCACGCACGCGCTGCCATTAAAGCCATCCTCGAAAGCCATCTTCACTCCGGCGATATCTTCATATTCGATGGGCTGTGATTTATTGCCGCACCCGACCATGATCAATGGCATGATCAGCACAAGTAATGTCTGATAATTTAAGGATTTCATGAGTTTTTTGAGCGGTTTTGCAATGTCGTGATTTACCATAATGAATAGTTCCGTTTCTATTGAGGTTGGTTTGCAGTGATGCATTTCGGCAAAGTTGGCTTGTTTAACTGATATTTTATCAATACATAATCATCATCCTCGAGTGTCGACAGTATGTTTGTGAAGTTTTCTGAATGACCCAGAAGAACGTCAGGATTAGTGACGACAAAATCTTTGCGGTTAATGGCATAAGCATATTTCTCATCAATATCCCATAACATCCCTAATTGGTAACCTCTATCATTATGTAAGTCTATCCTATGGCACTCTCCAGTTGTGCGGTCAATAACAAGCAGATAATTGTCCTTTAACATTCGTCCATTGCGTATCATTGTGAATATCATAGATGAATTAATCATCCGCTGCGAGGGAATAGGTTTAGAACCATTGAAATAATAACGACTTATTGCATCCATATCTTCCGAAATTCCTTTCACATCATCCTCATTGACATATTGACCACCATAGGTCATACTTATATACCTGCTCAATTTGTTCCCTGAGGGGTCTACCCGGTATATATAACGAGTGAATGCAGGGGGACAAAACAAATAATCACCATCTGGCATGCGAAAAAAACATTTTGTCTGCGTAATGAAAGGGAAAACCACATCTTCAGCATAGTCTATTTCATGAAGAGCGATATTATTAGCCATGTCATAGTATGTAACGCTGTGTGGGCGCATACTATGCATTGTTGGTTGCAGAAGATAATACCCATTTCCGAGGCCAATTCCACGGTCGTAAATTCTTCCTTCCTCGCCAATCTTGGTTTTCAGTTCGCGTTGACCTAAATAGTTTAATCTGGTGTCATAACTGATCATTCTGTCTGGAGTAAGAATTTCTATTCTGTTTTGCTTTTCAGGAATAAAGCCCATGAAAATTGAATATTCTCCAGGACCGTACCCCATCCTGTTTTTACTACAAGCCAAATATTTCCCTTCGGCATCGAATACATGTAGTATCTCATCTTTGTCTCTGACAAAAACAATACTGTCACTGACGCTTAAATCAGTTGCCACACTCGGATAATATCCTTCTGCCCCCCATAATAATGGTATCACCTCGATGTCACTGAAGATATCAGATGGGGAAGAAGTGGTATAATCATCTAAACAGTACGATTCAGCTATCGCACTGTCAACAGTTTTGTCATTTCCAGTTGAGCATCCACAAAGGACATTCGACGTCAATGACAAAACTATTGTACAGTAAGTAATCAGTGTCTTCATTAAAGTGAACGTAAGAAACCGGTTACTTGCATTGTTTTCTGTTGTGAGTGCATTGTCTTATTTCATACAATAATCACTCATCTTACCTGTAAATTGACAGGGTCGATACGAATACTCGCCATCATATACCCAATGACCATATTTGTAGCATTGGCCTTGTCCGCCTGTATTACATGTGATGACCACCTCAGGCAGCTCAATTTCCTTATCGGCGAGGGCTTCGACGTTGGCCAGCTCGATGTCGGAGAGCTGACGCTCGGCGG
>CALHWU010000096.1 GCA_938039795.1 uncultured Muribaculaceae bacterium | reverse complement strand
ACCTACAAACGCGAGATACTGATACGGCTAAGGCTCTATGACAAGGCCGTGGAGGTGTCGAGCCAGCGTGCGCCTCCGGTTTCGAGATCTTTGACGCGGATAAGCCCTATGTCGGGGATCTGGGTATCGCGTTTGTCGAAAATCTGTATGCCTATGACATCATGCTTGTTGGCCGCAACCGACAGGGAGGTGCGGTAATCGTGAGTGTCATCAATGAAGTCGGATATCACGAAGGCTGTGGTGCGTTTCTTCAGCGCATCCGTCATATAGCGGAGAGCTCCTCCAATGTCAGTGCCTTTGTTTTCGGGCGTGAAGTCAAGCAATTCGCGGATAATGAACAGGATGTGCTTACGTCCCTTCTTGGGCGGAATGAATTTCTCCACTTTGTCGGAAAAGAAAAGCACTCCTATCTTGTCATTGTTCTGGATCGCAGAGAAAGCGATAGTGGCAGCGACTTCTGCTATCATTTCGCGCTTTTCCTCGCCGACCGCTCCAAACAGCCGGCTGCCGCTGACGTCGACAAGAAGCATCACGGTCAGCTCACGTTCCTCCTCATAAACCTTTACGTAAGGATGATTGTGACGCGCGGTGACGTTCCAGTCGATATCGCGCACATCGTCGCCATACTGGTATTCACGCACCTCAGAGAAGATCATGCCGCGGCCTTTGAAAGCCGTGTGATACTCTCCCGCGAAAATATTCTGGGAGAGTCCACGGGTCTTGATTTCGATCTTTCTGACTTTTTTTATGAGCTCGGTAGCTTCCATCGAATAAGTCGTGGATAAAAATATTAGGGCACCTCTACCTTGTCGAGCACCTCCGAGATGATCTCGTCGGAGGTTATATTGTTGGCTTCAGCCTCATAGCTCAGGCCGATGCGGTGACGCATGACGTCGTGGCACACGGCTCTTACATCTTCCGGTATCACGTATCCTCTCTGGCGAAGGAAGGCGTAGGATCGGGCTGCCTTGGCCAGACCGATCGATGCGCGGGGCGACGCACCGAAAGAAATGATGCCGCTGAGATCCTTGAGGTTGTAATCTTCCGGACGACGGGTGGCGAAAACTATGTCGACGATATATCGTTCGATTTTCTCGTCGAGATAGATCTGTTCAACGATCTTCTGGGCGTCGAGAATCTCCTCGGGACGGAGAAGCGGCTTGACCTCGATTTTACGCGGCGAGATATTCTGGCGTATGATCTGGCGCTCGTCGTCCTTCGTCGGATAACCGATGATGACTTTAAGCAGAAAACGGTCGACCTGCGCTTCAGGCAGAGGATATGTGCCTTCCTGCTCTATGGGATTCTGGGTGGCCATGACGAGGAACGGCTCGTCGAGACGGAACGTCTGTTCGCCGATCGTCACCTGACGCTCCTGCATAGCCTCCAGAAGCGCGCTCTGCACTTTCGCCGGAGCACGGTTGATCTCATCGGCAAGCACGAAATTGGCGAAAATCGGGCCTTTCTTTATCTGGAACTGTTCTTTCTGCACGCTGTAGATCATCGTGCCCGTAACGTCGGCAGGCAGCAGGTCGGGAGTAAACTGTATGCGGCTGTATTTTGCGTCGATCACTTGGGCGAGCGTCTTGATGGCAAGCGTCTTGGCCAGGCCGGGCACGCCTTCGAGAAGCACATGGCCGTTGGCCAGCAAAGCTATCAGAAGGGAATCCACAAGATGCTTCTGTCCGACAATTGTCTGGTCCATTCCCTTGGTGATGAGCTGTACGAAATCGTTTTTGCTCGCCACGAGGTCGTTTAACTCTCTGATGTTAACAGATTCGCTCATAAGATATTTTGCGGCTTTAAGTTAAAGTATTGTTGTTCGTTTTGTCGTATTATATGGTCAATATGTCTGCCTGGCCATTGTATTCAACTATCAATGACCTACGCAAAATTATATATAATAACACCTTTGAGCGACTTACGGTGTGTTAAAATTAGCTATTATAGGTTTATTCTTACAAACCTTTTAATTATTTCACAAAAATTGAAGCTTGACGGCAGCAGACGTCATTCCACCTGCAGAGGGGTTGATTCCACCAGTTCGGTTTCCACAGGCTGTGTCTCTCCCGAGGCGTGTACGAAATACATCACGTAGCAGCAGAGGCCGAGTGCGCCGATGGCCAGGCCCACTATCAGTCCTGCTATGAATCCGCGTCCGAATCCATTCTTTTCCGGCGCGTCTTCCGTAGCCCTTTCCGCATCGTTATCCGATGTCACGACTGCTTCGTCATGGTCGTCCTGATTGTCGACGTAGCTGTCGGCTTCTGGCGATGAAAGAAAAGTTTCCTCTGTGGCGGCCGGAGCTTCAATTACCCGGTCGTCTGAGTTCTCATCGGGGATGTCGGTTGTCTCTACTGATTCAATGACTTCAACTTCAGGAGCCGCATCTGACTGTCGCGACGTGGACTTTGTCTCTTCCGTCAGATTATCAGCAGCTGCCGGGGCGGCGACAGGTTCGGCCGTCGTGCCGTCAGCCGATTGATCATCCTGCGGTATGTAATCCGGTGTGTCACCCTCTTCTTCAGCAATTGAACCGATATCATTGAAATCACTCTCGCTGGCATCGGGAGCCAGTTCTTCAGGCGTGAACATGGCAAACGGAGCGTTGACTCTCTCTGCCCATGAGCTTGCCGGATAGAAATCTACAGGGTCGGCCGGATTATCTGACAAAGAAAAGGTCCCGAGGCCTTTAACTTCTACCTTTCGCCCTTCATGGAGGCCTTCGGCTATGAGTTCAAACAAGCGTCTGATAAGCGATTCCATCTCGGCTTCGCTTCGTCCGGTTGTTTCGGCTACTTTTTCCGCAAAAGTGCGCAAGGGTATTTTCTCGTTCATCAGTTAAGGGATTTGCGGAGCACAACGCTCGATTTGAATTCTACAGTGATGGCAGGAGGCACGAGCATGCGGTGCCCGTCGTCATCGGTGTGGACATGTTCGTCGGTCTTTACTGACTGGAAAGTACCGAAACCGGGAATGGCCACAGAATCGCCTTGTGCGCATAGTTCGCCAAGCACGTCTGCTATAGCCTTTATATCCGCCTCTATGGCGCTTGCGTTTTTTCCGCTCTCCATCGAGAGCAGTGTTTCAAGTGATTTTGTATCGGTCATTTGAGTATCTCTTTTATGGCATATCTCGGCCTGTGCTTGACTTCTATGAATATTTTGCCTATGTATTCGCCCACAATACCGAGAGCCATGAGAATAAGACTGCCAAGAAACCATACTGATAATATGAGCGAGGTCCAGCCACGCTCCACATCATGCCGCATCCACGACAGCATCACATATATGGCGGTAGCGATGTCGGCAATAAGCAGTCCGAGGCCTACATAGAATATCATTCTTATCGGACGGGAGGAAAAGGAGGTAATGCCGTCGATCGACAGGCTCAACATCTTCTTCAGCGGATATTTCGATTCGCCCGCGACTCTTTCCTTGCGGTCATATTCCACTATGGCGGTTGAAAGTCCGAGCTGGGGAACTATCCCGCGAAGAAACAGATTGCTCTCTCCGTAAGCCGACAGCAGATCGAGCGCATGCCTGCTCAACAGGCGGTAGTCGGCATGGTCATAAATGGTTTCAAGACCCATGCTGTGCTGAAAACGGTAAAAGCCACGGGCCGTCGTGCGTTTGAACCATGTGTCGGTAGCGCGGCTCCTGCGTACACCGTAGACAATGTCGGTGCCCTCGGTGTATTTTCTCACCATCTCCACCATAGCCAGAGGGTCATCCTGCAGGTCGGCGTCAATGCTGATGGCTGCGTCGCATTCGTCGCGCACCGTCATGAGTCCGGCAAGCAGTGCGTACTGATGCCCGCGGTTATGGGCAAGCGAAATACCCTTGACACGCGGATCTGAGGCATGTAAGTCCTGTATTGCCTGCCATGTGGCATCGCGGCTCCCGTCATCACAGCACATGATATAGCTGTCGGATGTCACAAGCCCTTCGGCAGCCATTCTGTCGATTATTTCTGTCAGTCGCCCGACGGTGAGGGGCAGCGCCTCTTCCTCGTTGTAACAGGGTATTACGATGGCAAGTCGGGCTGAACGTCCTGTCGCGATGCGTGTTTGACTCATGCTGGGTGTGAATTAAAGCCTGCGGCCGCCCGGCCGCAGGCGAAATGTTGTGATCAGTAATTGCGCGCGAAGATCACTCTCTGGCGCGACGGGCGCCCGGTCACCATGCATTTGCCAGGTGTGGTGTCGCCTTCAAGAGGTATGCAGCGGAGTGTGGCTTTTGTGTCCTCCTTGATCTTGAGCTCGGTCTCGGTGGTTCCGTCCCAGTGGGCGAGGATGAATCCGCCTTTTTCGATCTCCTGTTTGAATTCGTCGTATGTCTCTACAGTGCGTGTCATCTCCTCGCGGTGCTTGAGGGCCTTCTGATAGATATTGGCCTGGATTTCCTCAAGGAGACTCTTTACGTGGCCGGCAATGCCTTCGAGGGGAGCCTCGCTCTTTTCGAGCGTGTCGCGGCGCATGATCTCGACGGTGCCTTTCTCAATGTCGCGCGCTCCGACAACCAGACGCACTGGAACGCCCTTCAGCTCGTAGTCGGCAAATTTGAAGCCCGGACGGCGATTGTCGGCGTCGTCATACTTCACGCTTATACCCAGCTCCTTGAGCTTTATTACGATAGGCTCTATGTGGCTGCTGATCTGTTTGAGCTGTTCGGCGTTTTTGTATATCGGCACTATCACAACCTGGATGGGGGCCAGATGCGGAGGGAGCACAAGGCCGTTGTCGTCGGAATGGCTCATGATGAGAGCGCCCATCAGGCGTGTCGACACTCCCCATGAGTTGGCCCAGACGTATTCAGGCTGATTGTCCTTGTTGACGAAAGTGACGTCGAACGCTTTTGCGAAATTCTGTCCGAGATTGTGGGATGTGCCGCTCTGAAGAGCTTTGCCGTCCTGCATCATCGCCTCGATCGTATAGGTGTTGACGGCTCCGGCAAACCGTTCGTTGGCTGATTTTACGCCCCTGATCACCGGCATGGCCATGTATTTTTCGGCAAAGTCGGCGTATAGGTTTATCATCTGCACAGTGCGCGCCTCCGACTCCTCGGCTGTAGCGTGGGCGCAGTGACCCTCCTGCCAGAGAAACTCCGATGTGCGGAGGAACATGCGGGTGCGCATCTCCCAGCGCATCACGTTGGCCCACTGGTTGCATAGGATGGGCAGATCGCGGTAGCTGTGGATCCAGTTGCGGTAAGTGCCCCAGATTATAGTCTCGGAAGTAGGGCGTACTATGAGTTCTTCCTCCAGACGGGCTTCCGGGTCGACGATCACACCGTTTCCGTTGGGATCATTCTTCAGGCGATAGTGGGTCACCACCGCACACTCTTTTGCGAACCCTTCTACGTGCTCTGCTTCGCGGCAAAGAAACGATTTCGGGATCAGCAGGGGGAAATAGGCGTTCTGCACACCCGTCTCCTTGAACATGCGGTCGAGTTCACGCTGCATTTTCTCCCATATGGCATAGCCGTAGGGCTTGATGACCATACATCCTCTCACCGGCGACTGTTCGGCAAGGTCGGCTTTGACCACGAGGTCGTTGTACCATTGTGAATAATTGTCTGCTCTTTTGGTGAGTTCCTTTAGTTCTGTTGCCATTTCTGTATGTATGATGATATGTGGTTTGTTTATTATAGCTGTCCTTTATAAGCTGCATCTATAAGCTTCGGGCCCGGTATGAAATATACCTCAAGACGCCTGTTCCCGGCACGGTTGGCTCGGCTGTCGTTGTCAGCCAGAGGCATCGAATTCGACATTGCGAAGGGTATTATGATCAGGCTTTCCTGCAGCTGTCCGGAGTCGACTGCAAGCATGAACCAATCGTAGACGGAATTAAGGCGTGATGTCGAAAGCGCATCGCGGTAGAAATCCGAGCCGGTGTCGTCGGTATGCACCGCCAGTACTATCTTGTACATCATCGGGTCTCTCATGTGTGGAAGCAACGGGGTCAGAAGCGCTCCTCCTTCGGTTGTGAGCATCGTGTCGTTGGGGAGAAACAGATCGTCGGTAGGGAATGTCACCAGCACGACCTCATCGTTTCTTACCAGATCCACTGTGGCTTTGTTCTTGAGTTGCTCTGCCAGACTTCTTACGGCCTTTTTTACTCCTCCTTTGGCTTTTTTATGTACTTCCGGTGTGGAGAGGTTGGGGAGAAAGTCCATGTCCATGTAGGCCTCCTCTGAGAATCCCTTATACGGATCGGTATAGCGGTTCTCTTTTTTTCTGAAGAACTGTGCCTCGGCGTCGGCCGGCCATATGAGCATGACGGCAGCCAGTAAGGCCAGCAGCTTGGGGGCCTGGAGCTTATTCGAGAGAGTTCTCATAGTCGATCTCTGTTTCGATAAGGGGAGCTATATCGTCGTCGCTTATCCTCGATTCCTTGTCCTTGCGGAGCATCCGTCCTGCATAAGCCACGAGATCGTCGAGCACGTCTTCTTCGTCGTCGATTTCCTCATCGGCATCAATGTCGAGCAGACCGTTTTCCTCATAGAAATCCCATATTATGTCGATCAGATTGAGGAGCTGGTCGTCATCATAGGCCTCGGCCCGTTTGCCGAGAGCCTTGCGCATGTATTCAATAGCTTTAGTCTCGTCGAATTCCATATCAGTGGTGTTTTCGCATTAGTAGGTAGAACTGTTCAAAGTGACTCGATGCCTTCGGGTGCATCAAACGTGATGGTGCGACTGTCGGCGTCAATGTCGGTGATAAAATCTTCGGCCAGCGGCATGTATACTGTGCGGCCGTCGGCGGTCAGGATAATGGCGAGCACGTTGATCGTGCTGTCCTCTATATCGGTTATGGTGCCAGTCGTGGAGCCATCGGTTTTCAGAGCCCTGAATCCTATCAGATCAGATGCGTAAAAGCCGTCGTCGGCGTCATCGTCACATGTCGCGGCCATGCGGTCGCGAAGAGCATATACGGTCTTGCCGGTGAATTCAGAAGCCTTAACGTCAGAATCTACCCCGTCGATGGCGATTATGAATGATTCACGGCCTTTCTGGCGAACATTCCCAATGAAAAAAGGCACGTATATACC
>CALHWU010000095.1 GCA_938039795.1 uncultured Muribaculaceae bacterium | reverse complement strand
CGGTGGCCGGGGAGCCCAACACAACGCTTCACATAGTTCTCGCGGCGGTCGACCGGACGATAGATCAGCTCGCCGAAAGTCTCTTTGTCGTTGAGCACGCGGTCACGGCCGTGGATGGCAATGAGTGAATAGTAGTCGGGATTCTGCACCTTGCTCATCACCGAGTCGCCGGCGGGAAAGTTGAACACAACAATATCGCCGGCCTCGATGTCGCGCATCCCCTTCAGTCGCTTGTAACTCAGCGAGGGTGTGTCGAGATAACTTTTGCCGAGGCCGAACGGAAGCTCGTTGTGGACGAGCGGAAAGTAGACCGGAGTCATCGGCACACGCGGTCCGTAGACGGCCTTGTTGACAAAGAGATAATCGCCTGTATAAAGTGTTTTCTCAAGCGACGACGATGGTATCTGATAGTTCTGCCCGACGAAGGCAAATACGAAATATACCACGATGATGGCATAGACTATGGCGTCGACCCAGCTCATGACGGTGCGCACGGCCTTCGACTTGCTGTTTTTCCACCATGTAAACGGTATATAGCCCGTAATGTATATGTCGAAGAGGGGCACCAGAAGCAGAGCCAGCCACCAGTTGCCCATCCATGCCGTCCAGGCAAGTACCAGAAGCGCCACGATGCCAAACCGCGCCCAGCGCGTGGGTTTTGTCGCTTTGATGCGCTCTTTCAGCCCGGTCGTAAAATTAGTTGTATTCATCTCAGAGACCTACCGTTTTCAGAAGTGACGCATTGCTGACCAGACCCTCCATCAGCTCGGGCATTGTCAGGAATCCCTTGCGGTCTTTGATCCATTCGGCGGCCACTACGGCTCCGAGGGCAAATCCCTCGCGGCTCTTGGCGCGGTGCTCGATGGTGATGGTGTCGACCGGCGAATCCCACGTGATGACATGCGTGCCGGGCACTTCTCCTTCGCGCTCATGGTCGATGAGAAGAGTGGTGTCGTCGCCGATGCTTTCGCTCCAGCATCCGATGCGTGGATCCTCATCCATGATCCCCTCGGCGAGGGTCAGGGCGGTGCCGCTCGGATGGTCGAGCTTATGGATGTGGTGGATCTCCTTCATAGAGGGGCGGTATTGGGGGAATCCTGCCATCAGGGCCGCCAGATAACGGTTGACGGCGAAGAACATGTTGACCCCCAGACTGAAATTGGAGGTCCAGAAAAAAGTCCCTTTTCCGGAGTCGCATATGGCCTTTATCTCGCCGATGCGTGATGTCCAGCCCGTAGTGCCGCATACCACCGGTATCCCCTCGGCCAAAGCTGCCGTTATATTGCCGAAAGCGGTGGCGGGAGTGGTGAATTCGATCGCCACGTCGGCGCTGCGGAATGCTTCGGAGTCGATCTCCGCGTCGCCGCAGCTGATATCGACATGCGCCACTATCTCGTGGCCGCGCTGAAGTGCTATTTTTTCTATGGCATGGCCCATTTTGCCATAGCCAATAAGTGCTATTTTCATTGTATATCGTATATTATTATGCAAATTTACGAAAAAAACCGCAATTGTCGCTTCCCTATCATCCGGCCACCTCCTCGCGCAGGTGGTAGTGGTTGCGCAGCTGCTCGAACGATGCCGGATTATTCCGTAGCATAGCCGTATCGGCCAGCGGATCATACGACGCCGCGATCTTCTCCGCGGTTACCGCTATCCTGGCTCCGTCGGGCACCGGCTCGTCCCATTTTACACGCGGCAGTCCGAAATATCCGGTAAATACGTCCGTGGCCATGCGGGTGGCGCGTATTTTTCCCTGGCGCGAGTAGCCTGCGATATGCGGCGTGGCGATCGCGGCCATGCGTAGCAGTTCAGAGGAGATGTCAGGCTCGTTTTCCCAGCAGTCGATTACCGCCGCCGACACCTTTCCGGCGTTGAGTGCCTCTATGAGAGCCGCGTTGTCGACCACCGGCCCGCGGGCCGAATTTATGATCACGGGGCGTCGCTCCATGCTGTCGAGCAGCGCGGCGTCGCAGAGATGGTAGGTCGGGCAGTCGCCCGAGCGTGTCAGTGGTGTGTGGAAAGTTATGGCTTCGGCCTCTCGTGCGATCTCCCCGATGGTTGAGAATCCCTCGGGCCCTTCGGCTGCGGCGCGGGGAGGATCGCAACGCTTGACGCGCATGCCGAGGCGCTCGCCCCAGTCGGCCACGATTTTTCCTACGTTGCCCACTCCGACCACTCCGAGCGTCTTCCCTTCAAGCGAGCCGAAAGCTGGCAGCGACAGAAGGGATGCGAATACGTATTGTGCCACAGCCGGGGCGTTGCATCCCGGAGCGTTGGCCACTTCGATATCATGGCTTCGGCACCAGGGAATATCCACATGGTCGAGGCCGATTGTGGCCGACGCGATGAGGCTTACACGGCTATGGCCGAGGAGCTGTTCGTCGCATCTCACACGGGTGCGGGTGATGATGGCGTCGGCGTCGGCTACTGCAGCTGGCGTGAACTCGGCCGGCTGCAGGTATTTCACATCCGCCATAGGTTCGAGCACTCCGCGTATGAAAGGTATGTTGGCCTCAATTATCACTTCGGGCCGACGGCGTAGGGTCAGGTTGTCAGATTCCATATTATGCATGACAGGCATCCTGCCGCAAGGGCAAGCACGGCGATATAAGCGCGTCGCTGGCCATAAAGCCTTACGGTGAACGCCACCTGAAAAGCAGTGCATGCATTTAGCAGACAGGCATAGAATATTACGTTGTTGAAATCCACTATGCACAGCAGTCCGCTGGCGATGCCTGTGACGGAGAGAAATCCGTGCATGGCGCGGGTGCGGGCGTTCATGGATATTACTTTCATGAGATTGAGGCTGCCGCACACCAGGCCGGCTGTCAGGCTGACAGCTATCGCGGCCGTCAGTTTCGGCGCTACCGGAAGGCTGAAGAACAGATGGGGGTCGGGTGCCGGAGGCAGACGCAGGGTTGCGGGCTCGATGACGCCGAACGCCCAGCAGCACCATAGCGGCGCGATTGTTCCCATCAGTGCCGCAAGCAGTCCTTTGAACGTCAGCAGCCGCATCTGGCTACACCCTATCAGGGCAACAGCGAAATACGGCACAAAACCATACTGGCACATCGACCCTGCAGCGAGCAGCATGAATATCAGGAGGACGCGGCGCGTATGCGACGGCGACTGATACGACGCATATAGAGCGGTCATAGACAGAAGCATCACAAGCGCGAGCAGCGGAGCGCCGCTGAAGCGGGTGAGCTCGGTAGGTATGGAGCTCTGCAGGAGCATGAACAGCCCGGCAAACATCACCGATACAGTCCGAAGCAGGTTGAATACCCTGTTGACCGCAATCATGACCAGGCCTGTGACCAGGCTTCCGGCCAGTGCGAATGCGAAACTTGTAGCAGGATCGGCGATCCACAGTCCGGGCGACGGAAGCCACAGCCCCATGTCGGCAGGAGTGGCGGGCATAGGGAGCATGAAGCTGACACACGCCACCGCGATGGCCACGGCGGTGAGCAGCCATGTGAATCCGCGCGAACGCAGGAAGTCGGTCAGGCGTTGCTCCGGACGGGTCACTGCTTGCGGCTCTGGAGCTCCATCAGGTCGCGGCCGATGTCGCGCCGCGAATATTTGCCTTCGAAGTCAATGCCGGCTATCGAGCGGTAGCTGCGCTCCAGAGCGTCGGCTATGTCCGAGCCGAGCGAGCTGACCGAAATCACGCGGCCGCCTGATGTGACGACGCGCCCGTCGGCCTCCTTGCGCGTACCGGCATGGAAGGCTATGCTCTCGCTCACTGTGTCGAGGCCGGTGATCTCCTTCCCCTTGGGATAGGATCCGGGATAGCCGCCCGACACCATCATTACGGTGACGGCCGTCAGCGGATTCTCTTTCAGCTCCATATCGCCGAGGTCGCCGTGGGCGGCCGCATTCATGAGCTGCAGCAGGTCGGAGTCGACGCGGAGCATTACGGCCTCGGTCTCGGGGTCGCCCATCCTGACATTATATTCGATCACCATCGGCTCGCCGCCGACCGATATGAGTCCGAGGAAGATGAAGCCGCGGTAGTCGATCCCTTCGCGTTTGAGGCCTTCGAGGGTCGGCAGGATGATGCGGGTGCGCACCTTCTCCATGAATTCCCCGTCGGCAAACGGCACCGGGCTTACGGCGCCCATGCCTCCGGTGTTGAGACCGGTGTCGCCCTCGCCTATGCGTTTGTAGTCCTTGGCTACTGGAAGCACGCGGTAGCCCCCGTGTCCGTCAGTAAGCACGAAAACGGAACACTCTATTCCGGAAAGGAACTCCTCTATGACCACAGTGGCCGATGATTTGCCGAACATGCCCGAAAGCATCTCGCGCAGCGACTCCTTGGCTTCGTCGAGCGTCGGAAGTATCAGCACGCCCTTTCCCGCTGCCAGGCCGTCGGCCTTGAGCACGTAGGGGGGCTGGAGCTCTTCGAGGAAGCGGTAGCCCTCTTCTATGGTGTCGGCTGTGAACGAGCGGTAGCGGGCGGTAGGTATGCCGTTGGCCTCCATGAAGCGTTTGGCGAAGTCTTTGCTCCCTTCGAGTGCGGCTCCGGCCTTGCAGGGGCCGCACACCGCCGGCCTCCCCGGTGACCAGGAGGATGCCCAGGGGC
>CALHWU010000094.1 GCA_938039795.1 uncultured Muribaculaceae bacterium | reverse complement strand
TAGCGGGAGTGCTGCTCTGCTACCGGGGGCGTTATCTCGCGGGTGGCGCCATGACGGCATTCTTCGCCATGATGCAGATAGCGTCGAACCACGTGCAGATGACCTACTACTTCATGTTTGTCATCGCCGGCCTGTCGCTGGCCATACTGGTGTGGTCAGTCAGGAAGCACATGCTCCGCCGCTGGCTCGCCGCCACCGCCACGCTCGCCGTGGCCGGACTGCTGGCCGCAGCCGCCAACCTGCCGAGCCTCTACAATACCTACGAATACTCCAAGGAGACCATGCGCGGCGGACACTCCGAGCTCACGCAGCCCGACAATGGATCCAACTCCACCGCCGGCGGACTCGACCGCGACTACATAACACAATACAGCTACGGCACATCGGAGACTTTCACTCTGCTCATCCCCGACCTGAAGGGGGGCGCGTCGATGAAACCCGAAAAAGGCTCGAACAAAATGCTCACCCTCGCCGACACCGACAAGGCCAGGGATCTGGCGGCAAAGGGTGAGATCGACCGGCAGGAACTGCAGTATCTGGGATACATGAGCCAGTATTTCGGCGAACCGGAGGGGACAAACGGCCCGGTATATGTCGGCGCGCTGATCGTAGCCCTCTTCCTGCTGGGATGCATCATCGTCAAGGGGCCTGTCAAATGGGCGCTTCTGATCATGACACTGCTTTCGGTGTTCCTCGCCCTGGGACGTAACATGATGTGGTTCACCGACCTGTTCATCGACTATGTGCCAATGTATGCCCGCTTCCGCACCGTCGAAAGCATTCTCGTGATAGCCGAATTCACCATCCCGCTCCTCGCCATTCTCGCCCTGCAGAAACTGCTCTGCGGCAAAGAGCCGATCGGCCACTACCGCCGCGCCATCTATGCCTCGTTCGGCGCCACTGCCCTGCTCTGCCTCGCCGGGTGGCTCTTCCCGGCGGTCTACGGTCCGGCGATCACCGAAGGCGATATTCAGCTCAGCAACATGCTCGGCTATCAGCTCATGCAGGCCGGCTATCCCTCCGAGGCCGTGGGGATGTTCTCTATCAACAATCCCGCAATCGCCGCGGTTGTAGAGCAGCTGCGCTACTCGATGGTCAAGGCCGACTCGCTGCGCTCGCTGATATTCATCGTTCTGGCATTCGGCGCCCTTATGCTCTGCATGAACCGCAACGCAAAGCCCTGGATGGCAGCCACAATCATCGGAGTGCTC
>CALHWU010000093.1 GCA_938039795.1 uncultured Muribaculaceae bacterium | reverse complement strand
TGGCTATACCCTCTTTGCCGCGGTAATCGAGCGCCACCACTCCGCAGTCGCTCAGAGGGAGCTGTATCTCACCCTGGCACTGCTGACGGGCCACTTTTCCCGTCACCGAACGGTCAACCTTATTGGTCAGCCAGTCCTTCGATGCAACAGCCTCCAGGCTGAGCACATCGCGAACGTAATCCTCTATCTTATCGGCCGAATATTCGAGATCGGCATATTTGTTGATGACAGTGTGGTCGGTCATCACCGTCTTGGGCGAATTGCCGAACATGTCGGCCATCGCCAGATCGATAGGCTTCACGCCGTCGGCCTGCTCAAACACGAAGCGGTCGTCGGCCGTGGTCTCGCCCACCACATAGAGCGGGCTGCGCTCACGCTCGGCGATCTGCGCCACGCGCTGTATATCTTCGGCATGAAGCACCATGCCCATGCGCTCCTGGCTCTCGTTGCCCACAATTTCCTTGGCCGACAGAGTCTTGTCGCCGACAGGCAGGGCATCGAGATCGATATGGCCGCCAGTAGCCTCCACAAGCTCCGAAAGTGCGTTGAGATGGCCGCCTGCTCCATGGTCGTGGATAGAGACGATTGGGTTGCTGTCGCTCTCAGCAAGAGCGCGGATCACATTGCTGACACGCTTCTGCATCTCCGGATTGGCGCGCTGCACGGCATTTAGCTCGATAGCGTTGGCATACTGTCCGGTAGCTACCGACGACACGGCGCCTCCGCCCATTCCGATGCGGTAATTGTCACCTCCCATCACCACTACCTTCTCGCCGGGCTCGGGAACTCCCTTGATGGCGTCGCGCGCGGCTGCGAAACCTACTCCTCCGGCAAGCATTATCACCTTGTCATAGGCGTAGAGTTTGCCGTTCTCGTCATGCTCGAAAGTCAGCACGGAGCCGCAGATCAGCGGCTGTCCAAACTTATTGCCGAAATCCGACGCTCCGTTGGAGGCCTTTATCAGTATATCGCAAGGAGTCTGATAGAGCCATACGCGAGGATTCATCATAAGCTCCCAGCGGTGATCGGGACTCATGCGGGGATATGATGTCATATATACGGCCGTACCTGCGATCGGCAGACTGGCCCGGCCTCCGCCGAGACGGTCGCGGATCTCGCCGCCAGAGCCGGTGGCGGCTCCATTGAACGGCTCTACAGTCGTGGGGAAGTTATGGGTCTCAGCCTTGAGGGATATCACCGTCGGTATCTCCTTGATATCGAAATAATCGGGCTGTTCGGGATTGACCGGATAGAACTGCTCCACCTTGGGGCCCTTGACGAATGCCACATTATCCTTATAGGCCGAGACGAGTCCGTTGGGATTGGTCTGTGAAGTCTTCTTGATAAGCTTGAAGAGCGACAGGGGCTTCTCCTCGCCGTCGATCACAAACGTCCCGTTGAAGATCTTATGACGGCAATGCTCCGAATTGACCTGCGAGAAGCCGAACACCTCGCTGTCGGTCAGCTTGCGCCCGATGCGGC
>CALHWU010000092.1 GCA_938039795.1 uncultured Muribaculaceae bacterium | reverse complement strand
AATAGAGAACACGAACAACACCACTATGCCACCGGCGTAGACCGCGATCTGCACGGCGCCCAGAAACTCAAAGTCGAGTTTGAAATAGAGAGCGGCCGTAGCGAAGAGTACGAACAGCAGATATGTGGCCGAACGCAGGATTTTGCGAGTGGTGACAGTCAGCACCGAGAATATGACGATCGACAGAGCGATCACCCAGTACATGATTATACCTCCAAGTGATTCCATATCTAATAATTATTGTTTGTCAACAGATTTTGCAGGCTGATCAGTCACCGGCTTGTCACCCTGTGCTTTCTCTGCAGCCTCAATGCCTTCGGCGGCTGCGGCTGCGGCCTTCTTGGCGGCTGCGGCAGCTTTTGCTGCAGCTATCTTGGCCTCACGCTCGGCCTGGATGCGGGCGAGCTCTTCGGGCGAGGGAGCCGGCTCCTCCTTTTCAGGCAGATAATTGAGCTGCTTGACAAGCTTCTCTCGGGTGAACACGGCCTGCTCGAAATCGTTTGAGAATTCGATCGCATTCTGCGGGCACGAGCTTACGCAGAGCTGACAGAATGTGCAGCTGCCGAGATCATACATATATTTGTCAAGTTTACGCTTCTTCTTGCCGTCGGCAGTATCCACCATCTTCGTGCTCAAAGAGATGGTGCCGTTCGGACAGTTGCGCTCGCAGATGCCGCAAGCTATGCACTTGTGGCGTCCCTCGTCATCGTATTTAAGCTCCAGAATGGCGCGGAAACGCTCCGGAACGTGGACGGTGTCGCGGTTTTCAGGATATTTCTCCGTCAGCTTGGGTGTGACGAACTCCTTTCCGGTGACCGTCATGCCCTTAACGAGGCTGGCGATGCCGGCCCCGAGCGACGAAAAATAATCTTTTACACTACCCATAGTTTATCGTTGATATGTTTTACTTTTTAATTGCTTGGTGATATGTCGGTTGATTATTCTATCTGACCTGACCGCCGAGTATGTCGAGCAGTTCGGTGGTGATACTCTGCTGTCGCAGCTTGTTGTATTCAAGCTGAAGCTGTTCGAGCAGTTTCTTCGCATTGTCGTTGGCGCTCTGCATGGCCATCACTCTGGCAGCCTGCTCCGAGGCACGGTTTTCGGTAAACACATCGTACATCACCGACATTATGAACATCGGCAGCACGCTTCCGAAGATTGTCTGTGCGTCGGGTTCGAATATGCATGGACGCACACTGGGCGTCACTCCGTTGTCAGACAGCGTTGAAGCGGCCACAGGCAAAAGCTGCTCGGCGCTCGGACGCTGGCGGCTGATACTGTGGAAGTTCATATACAGACAATCCACTCTGTCAGTCTCGCCAGCTGTGAAATGCCGGCAGAGATTGTCGGCGAAATCGCGCACTCCGTCACCGACAGTCTTGGAGTCGACCCCTTCGGCAGTGACGATGCCGACTGTAGCCGACTGAAGCTTGCGACAGCTCTTGAGCATCTTCTTGCCGATAGGATAAAGCTCAATCGCTATATCCTTGCCATACGACTCGCGCAGATGACGGATATGCTCCGTCAGAAACTTATAGATATTGTTGTTGTAGGCACCGCACAGGCCATCATCCGAGCCAAAAACCACTACGGTGACTTTAGCTACCGGCCTCTCTTCCAGAAGAGGTGAGCTGAACTCAGCGTCGGCTGTAAGCAAAGTGCCGATGATCCTTTCCACCTGACGGCGGAAAGGCTGAAGCCGGCGAAGGCTCATCTCGGCCTTATGCATCTTGGCCGACGAGATCATCTTCATGGCTCCTGTGATCTTCTCCGAAGAAGCCACAGAACCGATGCGTGTCTTTAGTTCGCGTAGTGTTGCCATTTATTTCTCGATGCCTTCAGGATTTCAATACGATGCGGCCACCTGACTTGCGGCTGCGTTGAGTTTCTGTTCCATATCCTCAGTCAGCTTGCCTTCACGCAGCGGGTCCATGACGTCGGCCTGATGAGCCGAATGCAGGATCTGCAGGAGGCTCTTCTCAAACTCCCCGACTTTGTCGAGGGGCACGTTTTCAAGAAGTCCGCGTGTGCCGCAATAGATTATCGCTACCTCATCCTCCACCGCCATCGGCTTGTACTGAGGCTGAATGAGAAGTCGCTCGTTCTTGCGTCCCTTGTCGATCACGCGGGCAGTCACCGGGTCGATATCGCCGCCGAATTTAGTGAACGATTCAAGCTCACGGAACTGCGCCTGGTCGATCTTGAGCGTACCGGCCACTTTCTTCATCGACTTGATCTGCGCCGATCCTCCGACACGGCTGACAGAGATGCCCACATTGATGGCCGGACGTATGCCGCGGTTGAAAAGCGCCGTCTCAAGGAATATCTGTCCGTCGGTGATCGATATGACGTTGGTCGGTATATATGCCGATACGTCTCCGGCCTGAGTCTCGATGATGGGAAGAGCAGTGAGAGAGCCTCCGCCCCTGACAATGGGCTTGAGAGGATCAGGCAGGTCATTCATGCGGGAAGCCACCTCCTGATTGTCGATGATCTTGGCCGCACGCTCAAGCAGACGCGAATGCAGATAGAAAATATCGCCCGGATAGGCCTCGCGTCCCGACGGACGCTTAAGTATCAGCGAAATCTCACGATAGGCCACTGCCTGCTTCGAGAGATCGTCGTATACGATCAGGGCATCGCGTCCCGTATCACGGAAAAACTCGCCTATGGCTACCCCGGCAAACGGTGCGTAGTAGCGCATCGAGGCCGAGTCGGAAGCTGTAGCAGCCACGACCACGGTATAGTCGAGAGCGCCATGCTGGCGGAGTGTCTCTACAGTAGCGGCCACTGAAGAAGCCTTCTGGCCTATGGCCACATAGATGCAGTATACAGGCTTGCCGGCCTCAAAAAACGGACGCTGATTGATGATGGTATCGATGGCGATGGCGGTCTTGCCTATCTGGCGGTCGCCGATGATCAGCTCGCGCTGTCCGCGGCCGATGGGCACCATCGAGTCGATGGCCTTGATGCCGGTCTGCAGCGGCTGCTTCACCGGCTGACGGTAAACCACACCCGGAGCCTTGCGCTCCAGCGGCAGACGCATCAGGTCGCCCTCAACGGGTCCTTTGCCGTCGATCGGCTCTCCGAGCACATTGATGACGCGTCCCAGCAGTCCTTCGCCCACCGGGATAGAGGCGATCTCGCCTGTGCGCTTGACCGACATTCCTTCGGTCACCTTATTGACGTTGTCGAGAAGAATCACACCTACATTGCTCTCCTCAAGGTTGAGTGCCACACCCGTCACACCGTTCTCGAACTCGACAAGTTCGTTGGCGCAGACGTTGTCAAGCCCGTAGACGTGTGCCACGCCGTCACCGACGTCGAGCACCGTGCCCGTTTCTTCAAACGACACCTTCGAGTTGACGGTTTCGAGCTGCTGCCTGAGCACTTCGGAAATCTCGCTGGGATTTATCATCGGGATAGATTGTTATTTGCTTGATAAATTGAGTCTAAGTTGTTTGAGCTCATTGCTGAGGGAAGCATCGAGACGCTCGTTGCCCACGGCCACAGTGAAGCCGCCGATAAGCTCCGGATCGACTGCAGTCGAAAATTCCACAACTGCGTTCCTGCCCAGATGACGTTCCACCAGCGATTTGAGTCGCGACGCCTCCGCCGGCTGCAGCTTATGGGCACTCGTGACTTTCACTTCATGAATGTCATTGGCCTTGCGGTAGATGTCGATATATGCCAGAGCGATATCGCGAGCCATGTCGAGCCGACGGTTTTCGGCGAGAAGCTTCAGGAAGTCGGCAAATGCGGCATCGGTCTTATCAGCTCCGGCAGCCGTGACAAGCAGTGCTTCCTTATCGGATGCGCCGACATAAGGATTGGCCAGTGTCGGCTGAAGGCCCCCGTTGGCGGCAAAAGATGCCGTCAGATTCTTCATCATCGTGTAGACACGCTCAGCCACCCCCTTTTCGAGAGCGAAGCCGTAGAGAGCCTTTGCGTAGCGCCTTGGTACGAGTCCTTCGTTCATCACTCAGTTCAGTTTTGTTTTTCCATATCGTCGAGCAGACTGTCGACCAGACGGCTCTGGGCCTTATCGTCGGCCATCTCGTTGCGCACCACTTTCGTGGCTATGTCGACAGCCAGAGCGCTCACTTCGTTGCGGAACTGCAACTCGGCCTGTTTGCGCTCCTGCTGTATCGACAGCTGAGCCTGCTCCATCACCTTGCGTGCCTCCTTCTGGGCGGCTTCGCGGGCCTCGTCGATGATCTGTGTCTTCATACGGTCAGCCTCGCGAAGTATCTCAGTCTGATGCTTACGCGCTTCGGCTATGTAACTGTCGGCCTGCTGACGCGCGCTGTCGAGCTGTTCTTTGGCGTTTTGAGCGTACTCCACTCCTTTGTCGATGAGGTCGGCGCGGCCTTCCACACCTTTCATGATGGCCGGCCATCCCCACTTCCACAACACGAAGAAGAGAATGGCAAACGCCACGAACATCCAGAAAATCAGACCGAAGTCAGGCTTGAACAGTTCCATTTCTGCCTACTGTTGATTAGAGGAACAGCGAGAGGATACAAACAATCACAGCGAAGAGGGCAACACCCTCGACCAGAGCCGCGATGACAATCATGTTGCTTCGGATGTCGCCAGCCGACTCCGGCTGACGTGCGATGGCTTCCATGGCCGACGCGCCGATTTTGCCGATGCCAAGACCTGCGCCGATAACGGCGATACCTGCTCCGACGCATGCTCCGATGCCGAGGATGCCTTCGATTGCTGCTAAAATCATTGCTAACATAATCTTAAGTTTTTATGGTTTGTTTTTTATTGTTGATTCATTTAATCTGTTTTTCAACCGGCTACAGGACTTTCGGCCGTCGTAGCTGATTCCTTGTGGCCGTGAGCCTCTTCATTATGTTCACGCTCCTGACCGAATGATATGAATATCGTCGACAGCATCGTGAACACATAGGCCTGGATGAAGCTGACGAGCACATCGATCAGCAGCATGAATACTGAAAATGCCACCGAGATCACCGTCATGCCGCCGGTCACCACCGGCCCCATTGCGGCAAATATGAAAATCAGAAGTGTGAGCACCAATATGATCATATGGCCACCGAGCATGTTGGCGAACAGACGCACCGTCAGAGCCGCCGGCTTGGTGAGAGCACCGAAAATCTCGATGATCGGCATGATGGGTATGGGGAACTTCAGCCAGAGCGGAACGTCGGGCCAGAGTATCTCTTTCCAGTAATGCTTCGTTCCGATCAGGTTGGTGAGCAGGAACGTGAATATAGACAGCACCAGAGTGACGGCGATATTGCCCGTAAGGTTCGCTCCGCCGGGGAACACCACTATCAGTCCGAGCAGGTTCATATAGAGTATGAAGAAGAACACCGTCAGAAGATACGGAGCAAACTTCATCGCGCGATCCTTAAGCGTAGGCTTGATCACCCCGTCGTAGACAAACGTGATCAGCGATTCAATGGCTCCAGTGAATTTGCGCGGAGCCTTGTAGCCGTTGCGCTTGTGCCACCTGGCTACGTTGAGTATGCTGATTATGACGAGCGCCACAGCTATGAACAGCCCGAGAACATTCTTGGTGATCGAGATATCCCACGGCTTGTATTCCTTGCCGTCAATGATCTCCACGATCTTGCCTTTATGCTCGCTGTCGGCGCCTGCCACTTTGAACGTCGCGTTGCCGTCAACATAGGTGCGTCCGTGCTCGACCTTCGACGACATGAAGCAGTGCAGTCCGTCGTGCCCCCACACTATGATTGGCAGAGGGATCGACTTGTCGTGAAAGAAAGGCACCTCCCAGCCATACCGGTCGCCGAGATGCTCGAATATTATCTCTTTCGCGTCGATCTTGCCATCTTCGGCGTCATCTCCGCCATGAGTCTCCGATGCCATGCATGGCACCGCCGACACCAGCAGTAAGAGCGACAATATGGCTAAAAGCTTCTTCATGTTCAGTAGATACAAACGGATATAACATTGTTGTCAACCGACACCAGGCCACCGCTTATCGGCAGCGACTCGCGCTGTCCGTCGGTGACATACTCGATATTGCCCGCTGTGAGCGCCGAGATGAGCGTAGCATGATTATGAAGCACGGTAAACTGCCCCATCACTCCCGGAAGAGCGACCAGCGTCACCTCACCCTCGAAGAGTATATCCTCTGCCGATATGATCTTTAGTGTCATGCCTTTGATTTATTTATGCCCGTCAATGCCGGTTGTTGTTTATATATGCGCGCGAATGTCACTTTACCTCCGCAAGCAGTTTCTTGCCCTTCTCGATGGCCTCGTCGATAGTGCCGACATTGAGGAAGGCCTGCTCGGGATACTCGTCCATCTCACCGTTGAGTATCATCTTGAATCCGCGGATGGTCTCGCTCAGAGGCACCATCACGCCGGGAAGGCCAGTGAACTGCTCAGCCACATGGAAAGGCTGGGAGAGGAAGCGCTGCGCACGGCGTGCGCGTGCCACCACCAGCTTGTCCTCGTCCGACAGCTCGTCGACACCGAGGATGGCTATGATGTCCTGCAGCTCGTTGTATTTCTGCAGCAGCTGCTTGACGGCCTGCGCTGTATTGTAGTGATCCTCGCCGATGATGTTCGGGTCGAGGATACGCGAAGTCGATTCCAGAGGATCAACGGCCGGATATATGCCAAGCTCGGCGATCTTTCGGCTGAGCACCGTAGTAGCATCAAGGAAGCTGAATGTCGTGGCCGGAGCCGGGTCGGTCAGGTCGTCGGCCGGTACGTAGATGGCCTGAACCGACGTGATCGAACCGTTTTTGGTCGATGTGATGCGCTCCTGCAGTGCGCCCATCTCGGATGCGAGTGTAGGCTGATAGCCCACAGCCGACGGCATACGCCCGAGAAGAGCCGACACCTCACTGCCTGCCTGAGTGAAACGGAATATATTGTCGATAAAGAGAAGTATCTCCTTGCCGCCGCCGTCCTGGTCGCGGAACTGTTCGGCGACCGTCAGTCCCGACAGAGCCACGCGCAGACGTGCGCCCGGCGGTTCGTTCATCTGGCCGAACACGAGAGTGGCCTGCGAGTCACTCACTTCTTTCATGTCGACATCCTGCAGGTTCCATTCGCCTTTATCCATCCCTTCACGGAACTTCTCGCCATATTTCATGACACCGCTCTCGATCATTTCCCGAAGCAGATCATTGCCGTTCTCCGACACCGGTAAACACCGAAAAACCATTGTGTCCTTTGGCGATGTTGTTGATCAGCTCCATGATGAGCACGGTCTTGCCTACGCCGGCGCCACCGAACAGACCGATCTTGCCGCCCTTGCTGTAAGGTTCGAGCAGATCTATCACCTTGATGCCGGTATAAAGTATCTCGGTGCCTATGGTCAGATCGTCAAATTCCGGAGCCGGCTGATGGATCGGGCGCAGATTGTCGCGCTTGAGAGCCGGCAGACGGTCGATAGCCTCGCCGACCACATTCAGCAGACGTCCCTTCACCTGATCTCCGGTCGGCACAGCTATGGGCCGGTCGAGATTGTCAACGCGCTCACCGCGACGAAGTCCGTCGGTGCTCTCCATGGCCACGCAACGCACGGTGTTCTCACCGATATGCTGCTCCACTTCGAGTATTAGCATTCCGCCGTCGGGGCGGTCTACTTTCAGAGCGGTATAGATCGGGGGCAGATCATTGCTGCCGCCCTCAAAGGCCACGTCGACCACGGGACCGATGACCTGTGCTATTTTTCCGTATTTGTCGCTCATGTCTGTCTATTGTCAGGATAGATGGTTTTTCAGTTGTGTAAGGCGTATCAGAAGTGGAGTCCGTATACAACGATCAACACCATCAGCACAAGGTTGACAAGATTGATCGGTAGCAGATATTTCCATTCAAGCGAAAGGATATGGTCGATTCGCAGACGCGGGAATGTCCATTTGAACCAGATAATGATGAAGGATATCACCACAGCCTTGCCGATAAACCATATCACCGAAGGGATATAATCCATGATATGGTTGAAGCTCTCCCATCCGGGTATATGCAGTGGCATCCAGCCTCCGAAAAACAGAAGAGCTGCCACACCCGATACGATGAAAAGATTGAGATACTCGGCCAGGTAGAAGAAGCCGAAGTGCATGCCGGAATACTCCGTATGGTATCCGGCAGTCAGCTCGCTCTCAGCCTCAGGAAGGTCGAACGGACCGCGGTTGGTCTCGGCAGTGCCTGCGATGAGATAGATGATGAATGCGATGATGGCCGGAATATGGCCGGAGAAGATAAACCAGAGGTCGCGCTGCTCCTCGACAATGCCGCCCACCGACATCGTGCCCGCAAGGCATACCATCGTGAGTACTGACAGACCGATCGAAAGCTCATAGCTGACCATCTGCGCACCGGAGCGGAGAGCGCCTATAAGAGTGAACTTATTATTGCTCGACCATCCGGCAAGAAGAATACCCAGCACGCCTATCGACGAAACTGCGATCAGGAAGAAAATGCCGATATTGAAGTCAATAATCTGAAGGCCGTTGCCCCAGGGAAGCACCGCGAAAGCGAGCATCGAGGCAAGAATCACCAGATAGGGTGCGAGAGCGAAAAGGAATTTATCAGTATGTTTCAGAGATATAAGCTCCTTGATGAGCATCTTGAACATATCGGCGAAGCTCTGCAGCAGACCCATCGGACCCACACGGTCGGGACCAAGACGGCACTGGAAAGCGGCGCACACCTTGCGTTCGTAGTAAATATAGAAAAGTGCCAGCAGCGCGTAGACCGTCAGAAGCACCAGCCCTATGAGCACGCACTCCGTGGTCACGGCGAGCCATTCGGGCATGAACGAAAGAAGCCCGGCATGGATCCAGTTGGTTAAAGCGGAAAAATCAAACATGACTTATGTTTTTTCAGGTGTCGTTGTCAATAACAGATGATTTGTTTATCGGTCCATATCGGGCACGATATAGTCGAGCGAGCCGCCTATGGTTATAAGGTCGGCGATCTTCTGGCCTCTGGTCAGATGATCGACAGCTGCCGCTGCGGGCAGACACGGCGGAACGATCTTCAGACGGTAAGGATTGACAGTGCCGTCGCTCTCGAGATAGATGCCGAATGCGCCGCGGCAACCCTCAACCGTACGGAACCAGTGGCCTACTGGCAGTTTCAACACTTTCGCCACCTTGGCCTGAATCTCACCTTCGGGTATATTGTCGATGAGCTGCGCTATGATCTTCGCGCTCTCCTCGATCTCCTTCATGCGCACCTTGAAACGGGCCATGGCGTCGCCTTCATGCATCACCACCTGCTCGAAATCAAGCTCCGGATAGATGCTGTAGGGATGAGTCTTGCGGATATCGCATGCCCAGCCCGAGGCACGGCCCGACGGGCCGGTCACCGACCAGGTGATGGCATCCTCGCGGCTCATCTTGCCCACGCCCTTCATACGGTTGCGTGTGATTACGTTGCCGGTAAACAGCTTGTCGTATTCCTTCAGGTTAGCCGGAAGCACTGCGAGAAGCTCTTTCACATCCTTGACAAAGTCGGGATGAAGATCCTGCATCACGCCGCCTATCGTCTCATAGTTGAATGTCATGCGGGCGCCGCAGGTCTTGTCCATTATGTCGAGTATCTGCTCGCGCACGCGGAGCGTATAGAAAAGCATCGTGGTAGCACCGAGGTCCATACAGAACGTTCCGATGAACAGGCAGTGGGAGGCGATGCGCGAAAGCTCGTCCATGATCACTCGGATCACCTGCACGCGGCGCGACACCTCTATGCCGGCCGCCTGCTCTATTGTCATGCAGAGGCCATGGTGATAGTTGTGGGCCGAGAAGTAGTCCATACGATCCATGAAATGAAGGGTCTGCGGATATGTCAGTCCCTCACATATCTTCTCGATGCCGCGGTGTATGTAGCCCATGTAGACGTCGATCTTCCTGATGGTCTCGCCGTCTACGGCGGTGCGGAAACGAAGCACTCCGTGAGTGGCCGGATGCTGAGGGCCGATATTGACCACAAAGTCATCTTCCTCAAACACACGGGCCTGCTCTTTTACCACCTTGCCGTCAGACTGCTCCACATATGTGTCGGTGAAATCGCTCTGGCGCTCGTTTTCTGTCGGAACAGGATTGAGCGACGGATCGTAGTCCTTGCGCAGCGGATAGCCCTTCCAGTCGATGCTGAGGAAAAGGCGGCGCATATCGGGGTTGCCGATAAAGACTATGCCGAAAAAGTCGTAGACCTCGCGTTCGAATATTCCGGCGATATGCCAGAGATCGGCTATACTGTGAAGCATAGGGTTCTCACGGTCAGCGGTAGTGGCTTTAATCGCTATGCGGCTGTGATCCGATGTCGACTGGAGATAGTAGATGCATCCCATCTTCTCTACCCAGTCCATACCCACTATCGTCACCAGAAAATCGAAGCGGAGCTCATCGCGCAAGAAACGGGCGAGAGCATGTAGCTTCGAGTCGGGGATTTCGACGGTGAGCACGTCGGACGTATCAAAAGTGGCTTCGGGGAACTGCCCGGCTATTCTTTCCTGAATGTCTGCCATATTTGTCAATGGTTTCTTCGTTTGATTGAAAGGTGTTGACTTTATTGCTCCGGAAGTCAGTCCTCCACTCCCTCTACGGGATGCTCTTTGAGGAATTCCTGCTGTTTTTCCTTGCGGTTGACGCCTCCGAAGAAGCGCTCTACTTTCATTTTGCGCGAAAGCTGCATGATAGCGTAGATCATGGCTTCAGGACGGGGCGGACATCCCGGCAGATACACATCGACCGGTATTATCTTGTCGACTCCCATCACCACATGGTATGATTTCTTGAACGGGCCGCCGGAAACAGCGCAAGAGCCCGTGGCTATCACATATTTCGGTTCGGCAAGCTGATCGTAAAGACGACGCAGCACAGGAGCCATTCGATGCACTATAGTGCCGGCCACCATGATGAAGTCGGCCTGACGGGGCGACGAACGCGCCACTTCCCATCCGAAACGCGCCATGTCAAAGCGCGCGGCTCCGAGCGAAACGAATTCAATGCCGCAGCAACTGGTGGCGAAAGTAAGAGGCCAGATGGAGTTGGAACGTCCCCAGTTGATAAGTTTGTCAAACGAGCCGACGATGACATTAGTGCCGTTCTCCTTCAGCTCATTGACCAGGCTTTCGATATATTCATTATCTTTCCACGCCTCGTAAGGCATGCTCTTGGTTGTCACTTCCATTCAAGCGCTCCTTTCCGCCAGGCATAGACGAGACCCAGCACTAATATGGTGAAAAAAATCGCAATGCTGATGAGCCCGGCTCCG
>CALHWU010000091.1 GCA_938039795.1 uncultured Muribaculaceae bacterium | reverse complement strand
GGAACTGCCCTGCGACATATCCAGATACGTCACTCGCGAAGAATTCAATGCCATGTGGTCGTTCAAGAACTACAGGCAGCATCTGACGCATTCAGCCTCGGTCTTGTCTGACTCGCCGGCCAAAGCCGCCAGAGCATTGCTGTCCGATCTTATCTCCACCACCGACAGGTTGATCGAGGGTGATACCGCCATAGCACCGGTTCAATTGCGTTTCGGTCATGCAGAGACACTCATGCCTCTGCTCGCGCTGATGCGCATACCGGGATGTTATCTTGACTCGGATGATCCTGCGACAGTCAGCCGCCAGTGGCTCGACTTCAGTATAGTCCCTATGGCAGCTAATTTCCGGCTTGTTCTGTTTCGCGGTCCGAAAGGAAAGATATATGTCAGATCCGATCTCAACGAGCAGGCTGTCAATATTATAGAAGGCGATCCCCGCATTTATATCCCATGGGACGAAGCCAAAGCCTATATGCTCTTGCGCTCAATGTGATAGGGCAATGGTATTCTGATGTCGCTTGGACTTCTGACAAAAAAGCATTAACTTTGCAGACGCAGCCGGGCGTTCCGTCGCGGGCCGGCGAGTAGCCGGCATGAGGAAAGTCCGGGCAACAGAGAGCACCATGTTTCCTAACGGGAAGCCGGCGGCGACGCCGGAGCGAGTGTGACAGAAAATTACCGCTCTGTGTCGTAATGATGCAGAGTAAGGGTGAAAAGGCGGGGTAAGAGCCCACCGGGCTTCATGGCGACATGAGGCGCCGCACATCTCATGGGTTGCAAGGCCAAGTATACCGGCATTCAAGGATTGCTCGTCCATTGCCGGGGGGTAGGCTGCTTGAGCCATGTGGCGACATATGGCGTAGATAAATGACGGAACGGCCCTGATGGCCCTCTATTGAGGAAGTGTCAGGCCGACATAACCCGGCTTACAGTCCGGCTGCGTATTTTACGACAGCGCCGGCATGCCTTCCGAAGGTATGCCGGCGCTGTTCGATGTATGAAGGTAACGGGGATGGATGTTTGTTCAGGCGATTATCTGTTCATACGCTTGAGAAGATTGTATGACGGCATGACTCCCAACTCCCCTGCCTTACTGACGTCGGCTGATCCCTTGCTGCGGTCGCCAAGCATGTAATATACAAAACCACGGTTGTAGTATGCTTCCCCGAAGTCGGGCTTAAGCTCCAGTGCGCGGTTGAGTGATTTTAGAGCCGAGGTATAGTCCTGCATCTGAAGCAATATGACCCCCTTGTTGTAAAAAGCTACCGGCATTTCAGGCGAAAGTTCTATCACCTTGTCGATATCCGCCAGGATCTCGGTCATGTTTGCCCTCCGCTCCCGCATGGAAGTCCCGGGGATGGATGACGCAGGATTATTCTGGCGTTGTAAATCGGTCGGTTTCGAATTCTCATTGTCTGTACCGGATTCATATTTGCGGAGTCGTGCGATCGCCCTCATGAAATACGCCATGGTGAAATCAGGTGTCAGCTCGAGCGCTCTGTTGAAATCAGAGATCGAGGCATCGTAGTCGCGTAGCGTCAGGAGATCCATAGCTCTGCCGAAATAATCTATAGCTCTGGGTTTATGTGTGGAAAGATAGGAATTATAATAATTCACCGAGGCGAAGTGCCGTTTTATCTGGTCTTCATCGTCAAGACGAGGTTCGGCATTTGTCACCTGAAGCACGAAGCGCAAGGCCCGTGTCCGGTTGATGTCATCGACTTCCTTGATATATTCCGGATTCGGACGCAACTCGGTGGGAGAATTATAATATGATGCTGTGAAAACCGGTTCGTAGGAGATATTTACGTTACGATCCTGCACGCGTCCTCTGATACTTTTATTGATGAATTCCTGTTCGATATTGGTATTGTCGTTGACCGTAAGAAGGGATGTCAGACGTGCCATGACTTTATCGGGAGAATCGTCGTCTCCGCGCATTATGTCTTCAAAATCTTTGTCAAACGGAGCTTTTTGATCCTCCTCCTTTTTATTAGACTCAGATTGCTCGGTCGGTCTGTCGCTGGAGGAAGACGTCGTATCGCTGCCCGAGCCGGATGGCAGAGGGGTTGAAGAGGCGATACCCGCCGGTTTCTGCCTTCTGGCGAGAGCCAGCGAGTGATCAAAGTCTTCTTTTGCATTCATATCGCCCATGTCACGTCTGATCTCCGAGCGCAGAAAATAGCCCGCGGCCAGATTAGGATACGCTGCAATAATGGCATTTATATCGGCCATGGCTCCTTTGAAATCACGCTTCTCTTTCAGGACGAGCGCACGATTATATAATGCTCTGTAATCTGTGCCGCGCAGGGCGAGCACCTTGTTGAGATCCACGAGAGCCTTGTCGAAATCCCTTACTTCGCACAGCAGCAGAGCACGGTTGAAATAACCTGTATAGTCATCCGGATCAAGTTGGATGGCATACTCATAATCGCTCAGCGCACCGTAATAGTCATCGAGGTTGTGTCTTAGGAAGGCTCGGTTTATATAAAATCCGGGATATTTAGGCTGGAGTCTGATAGCCTCGTTCATATCCTCAAGCGCTGCGGCATAGTCACGTCGCGAGTTAATGGCTACGTCGGCTCTTATCAGATAGGCGTTGACTGACCGCCGGTTGAGTTCAAGCGCTTTGTCGACATCCTCAAGAGCCCCGACCGTATCGCCCCGCTCAAGTCTGAGCCGGGCGCGTCCGACGTATCCTCCGTCAAAACTGCTATGCAGGCGCAGGAGGTTGTCGAAAGTAGTCGCGGATTCATCATATCTTTTGAGCTCTTCATACGCAAGGGCCTTGTTGAACAGTATCACTCTGTTTTCCGGAAGAGTCTCAAGCACTTTGTCATAGTCGTCGAGAGCTTTCTCGGCGTTGCCGGTGTTCTGACGTGCCACAGCCCTCAGTTCATAAGCATCGATAAGGAACGGGTTGCGTTCCAAGGCTTTTGATGCGTCATCTATAGCTCCCTGGAAATCTTCAAGATTATACTTGGCTATGGCCCTGAAAAAATATGGCTGGGCGAGATATGGCTTAGCCGCAATCACTTGGTTGAAATACAGGATTGACAGCATATAGTCCTCGAAATAAAGAGCATTGCGTCCGACCTGTATTACCTGATCGGTGTTTATCTGGGCATTGAGCGACATCGTTCCCGAGAATAATGCCGCTATAAACGATATCTTGGTTAATAAGCGTGATAACATTGGTCGATATTTCTCTGAACTGCAAAGATAATTCATTAGAGTGAGCAATATCAAACGGTAAGGGTGAAAAAAACGTAATTCTCGACGTTTTTCCATCGTTTCTCCGTCAATGGATCATCCGAGTGTCGAACCTATCACCAGCAGTCCGAGACTGATCAGCAGTATGCAGAGATCGGCCGCTTTTGCCTTGAAATTCTTTTCATGCAGCACTACTGCTCCGAATATGAACGGAATCACCACGCTTCCGCGTCTTATCATGGATATGATGGATATCATGGCGCCTTCAAGCGACAGCGAATAGAAATAAGCGATGTCGGCAACCGTAAGGAATATAGAAATCAACGGAATAGTCCACCTCCATGAAAAACGGTGAGGTCGTGATGACGATAGTTTTCTGACGATTGCAAGCGCACACGACATGATAATGCATTGATAGAAAGAATACCAGGCCTGAACGTCGAGAGGGCGGAAATGACGGAGAAGAAACTTGTCATACAGCGCACTCGCCGCCCCCAGCACCGCCGGGATCAGCAGCAGGCAGCCCATGGCCACACCCAGCAGGCTTTCA
>CALHWU010000090.1 GCA_938039795.1 uncultured Muribaculaceae bacterium | reverse complement strand
CCCTTGAAGAAAATAATAAGTCAGATCATAGATCGCCTCGGCCTTGTGAAAAACTCTCAAGTTACGATAGCTTGTCTTGGGGCGGGCGAAATCATAGTCATTCATGGTTCAAAAATTAGTTGAGGTGAGTATAATAGCTATGATAGCTACAATAGCTAAATTAGCTACTATAACTAAATTATCTGCAAATATAGTCATTTTATTAGATTAAATTAATACTGAACTATTAAAAAGCAAGCGGTGCTTCAACGCTTTACGCAGCATTGAAGCACCGCTTCTGTAAGAGCCACATCAAAGGATGCGATGAAACTCCGGATGACAGGATTTGAGAGCTCGCCGGCCTTTGTAATCCGCCTGGGCATAGAAGCCTCCCCCGAGGGGGATGGGGCCCGCCATCGGACGGCTAAGCTTGTCTCGGCATTTCATTTGTAATTGATGAGTTTCCCAATCTACTTTGATGTGGTATGCCTTTTATCAATGAATTCTCTTTTGTCGCTGAAGCTCTCTCGCTTCATCTTTATAACGCAAAGTTACATCATCGTGTTCGCATTTCCAAATATTCCCCGACGTTTTTTTCAACATCTGGATCCAGCCAAAACTATTCAGAAGATGGTGAGGACTTTGCAGCCGTCGGCGAGGGCATCGCGCACGCTGTCGGGGAGAGATTCGATATCGGCAAGATCGTCCATTATCACAGGATCAATATGGCATATCAGACGTCCGCCTTCGCCTATGGCCGTTGGCGACACAAGGCTGAAAGCCGACATACGATCGCCATATTTACGCACTCCGCTCTTGCCTGACTTCTTATCAAATATAAGATAATGATAGACCGATGCATCGTAGATCAGTCCGAAACCGAGTCCATCGGCTGTGACAACGGGATTATCTATCAGCTGCACTCCGCCCTCTTTAAGCAATCCCTGTTCGTCGGCCTTTATGTAATCCAGTTTGGCCAGTTCGTTGACCGGTCCGTGCTCAAACTGAAGGATTGTCTTGCCGATAATCTCTCCGGTCATATCAAGATGATAGATTGTGTCAGATGGTGACGAATAGAATATTATCTCCTTATCAGTCATACGGAAAGGGTTACCTGTACCCCAGCCTCCGACATAATTCTCCGGAAACGGGAGCATCTCCTTCACCGGATTCATGAGAGAATCGGTAATGCATAAGAAAGAATTTATCTTCCCGGAGTGAGAAAAATGGAATAGGAACTTGCCGTTGGCAAGCTTCACGAAATTGCCGGGATAAAACGGTGTGTCAATCTTGCCGAGATAATTACCCTCATGATCATATTTCAGAATAGCCTGTCCGGGGCCGTTGGCGAGATACACATACTGGCTGTCGACAAACACATCGTTTGGAATTACGAACTCACCCGGTCCGTTGCCACGCTTGCCGAAGCTCGCCACCGGATTGCCCTGATGATCGAATGCCACAAGCTTGCGGCTGCTCCATGAATCCAGAACGAAATATTTGCCGTAAGCATCCACAAGACGGGTTATCTCGGAATACATCGTGGCATCATCCTCCTTGAGAATCACGAATTCCGGAGACGGCATGCGCCCGACCGCCTCATCATAAAAATCACCCGATGCCGAAATATACAGCGTATCGACTACTACGCCGCCATCGGCCAAAGCGCCCGACGACGAGCTGTGGCTGCAGCCACCGCATATCATCGCAGCCGCCAGAAGAAGACTGCCAATACTGTTTTGCTTCATGCTGAATTTAAATTTCACAAAAGTAGCGATTTATCAATAGTTCGTTAAAAAATTATTCATAGGCTAAGCGGCATCCACCGCCAAGCCAAAGAGTTCTTTGACAAGTTTAGCATTTAAAGTCTTGTTCGGGTCAATTCCGCTCAGGTCAAAAAATCTTTTTATGAAATGGGCGTTGACCATCAGAGACTTAATTTGACCAATAGAAAAAGGCGTCATCGTCTGCTTCCTCAATGCCTTAGTGATGTTGACGGCAGCAAGCGAGGCGTTATAGGCAAAATCCAAAGCCTTTTCATCGCGCGCCTGACAGTCGAGCAGTCCGGTGAACTGGTGACCATCCCGGAAACAGAACTCAATCTGGAATCGTGTCCGGTAAATGTCATATACATCTTTGCCACAGACAGAGGTATCGGTTGAGAAATACAGTCGGTGTCCACCTCCGGGAAGATAATGAATTACCAGCCGTATTTTCTGCTTCAGAGACTTGCACCATGCCTCAAGTCCAAAGGCTTCGCCTTCTTCGGGAGCGATGTCAAGTCGGGTCATTCTGCTTTTGTCAGGATTGGAGAAGTCAATCTTTCCATCCTTGGTCTTGGGGCGTCCTCTTTTGCCGGTTCGCGGTCCTTCGTAGATGTAATACAGCACCGCATTGGAACGCAGACGGCTTATCAGTGAGAAACCGATTTCTTTCAGTCCCTCGATAAACGGCAGTACGGAGAAAGCGGCATCGGCAACGAGCAATGAAGTGATTTTCAGCAAATCAGTTCTGTACTTCTTCAATACTGAAAGATACCACTGGTTGAGAGTCATATTCATTCCTTCAAGTTCTGTCGAATTGAGAGTCTGCACGGCACGGAGCATCATCGCATCCTTAATGTCAGCATCAACCACAGCGATACCGAGTATCTCAAGTCCGTGCTTCACAGCCGAGGCGCATCCCGACCAGAACCGGCCGATATGCTCTGTCTTCTTTCCTGCTTTGGAGACATAGCTTGGATCTATGGCGATAGCCAATCGCCTCATGCCATACTGGAAACGGTCGGCGGCGAGGTTCATATTGAAGCATAGCCAGTCGAAATCCTTACGGAATGTCTGACGGTATCGCTGTTCCTTACGCCTCCCGTAGCGTCCAAGCTGAAGAAAGTTTATCTTTCGCGGTATGCACATGATTAAAATCAGTATCTCGATGATGTTTGTCTTGAAAGTTTTGTTTAACTTTGTAGCGCAACCTAAGAAAGCTCTCCGGCAGATGCCCTCATATTGGTCAAGTAGTTCGAAAATCAGCATGTCTTTAAGAGTCGTAGAATAACCTTAAAGTTGCTGAAAATCAGCGACTTGACCAAATTTTTAGTGTTAAATTTTCATGCTAAACATCAGATTTTTAACGGATTAAACACTTGGCTCCTCGGAGCCGTTAACAAATTCTCAAAAAATAACCGAAGTATTGATTTATTCTTAACGTCAATAAATTTGCCGGGCAAAAAGACGACGAAAGAAAACAAATGGTCAGAAATAGTTCGATTTAAGAAAAAATATCGGACATGGTGTAACTTTTCTTATACCCTCTACGTCTAATAGGCGTGAATCATCAAAAAACACAGACACAGACATCACGACTACAATGATCATCGAACTGAATGACATCAACAAGACATATCCGGGCGCTGTGCCGCTGCACGTGCTCAAAGGTATCAATCTTGAGATCGACAAAGGAGAGCTTGTATCGATAATGGGCGCATCGGGCTCGGGCAAGTCGACACTGCTCAACATACTCGGCATTCTCGACACCTACGACACTGGCGAATATCATCTCGACGGAGTGCTTATAAAGAATCTTAGCGAGAACCGCGCCGCCGAGCTGCGCAACCGGATGATAGGCTTCGTATTTCAGTCGTTCAATCTCATAGGATATAAAAATGCACTCGAAAACGTAGCGCTGCCGCTCTTCTATCAGGGGGTAAGCCGTAAGAAACGCAACGCCATGGCCATGGAGCAGCTCGAACGTATGGGTCTGGCCGACCGCGCACACCATCTGCCCGGCGAACTTTCGGGCGGACAGAAGCAGCGAGTGGCCATAGCCAGAGCAATCATCACCAGCCCGTCGATAATCCTCGCCGACGAACCGACCGGCGCTCTTGACTCCAAGACGTCGAAGGATGTCATGCAGGTGTTCCGCGACCTCAATTCGGAGGGTATGACTATCGTCATCGTCACCCATGATCCCGGCGTCGGAGAGGCTACCGACCGTATAATCCGCATAGCCGACGGCATAATACAACCTTCAGAACCGCGCATCCATGTTTGACCTCATCAGAGAGATAGGGCAGGCGATGCGCAACAACAAGCTGCGCACGTTCCTGACAGGCTTTGCCGTCACCTGGGGCATCTTCATGCTGATCATACTGCTCGGCATGGCGCGAGGAGTGACCAACTCGTTCGCCGAACGCACCTCGGGCGACCGCTCCAAGCGGCTCAACGTCTATGCCGGAGTCACATCCAAACCCTACAAAGGATTCAAGGAGGGGCGCTGGATCACTCCCGACATAGACGACATAGAGCAGCTCCGCAAAGACAATCCCGACCTGGTGGAGAGCGTGGCCTCCTACAAATATCTGGGAAGCGCTGACATCGCATCGGCCACCGACCATATCACAAAGTCGCCCGAAGGAGTATATCCCGCCGAACTTGAGATGTACCGCATACCGATGACCTACGGGCGCTTCATCAACGATGCCGATCTGCGCTCCAAGCGCAAGGTGATGGTGATTGGCACGGAGGATGCCAAGACGCTCTTCGGCGATCCGGAGAAGGCCACCGGCCAAAGGGTGAACGCTCTCGGACTGTCGTGGCTTGTGATAGGTGTCTACGACCATGAATGGCTCAGCGACGTGTATATCCCGTTCACTACCGCGATGGCCCTGGCCGGGACAGACGGAAAGGTGAGCAACCTGCAGGTAAAGCTCAAGGGCATGAAGACGATGGAGGATGCCGACCGTGCCACTGCCGAAGTGCGCCGTAGCCTTGCACGCGCCCACGACTATGACGAGACTGATGAATCGGCTCTCTACATGCACAACCGTTTCAGCTCCTACCTGCGCGAGAGCCAGAGCTTCTCGATACTCAACATGTCGATATGGATAATAGGAATCTTTACGCTCCTTAGCGGCATAGTCGGCGTCAGCAACATCATGTTTGTCAGTGTGCGTGAACGCACCCACGAGATAGGCATACGCCGCGCCATAGGTGCCAAGCCGCGGTCGGTGCTGATGCAGGTAGTGCTTGAAAGCGTGGCCATCACGGCTCTGTTCGGCTACATAGGCGTATTTCTCGGCATGACCGTGATGCAGCTGGTCGACATGGCTTTCGGATCGTCAGATTTCATGCGCAATCCCACCATCGACATCAGCATAGCGATAGAGGTGACCATAGTGCTCGTAGTGGCCGGCGCCCTGGCCGGACTATTCCCCGCCCTGAAAGCCACCAAAGTGAAACCGGTGGAAGCATTAAGAGACGAATGACATTATGAAAAATCCGATATTCGACATAGAGAACTGGCGCGAGATCGGCGCCACACTCGCCCGCAACAAGACGCGAACGTTTCTGACCGCCTTCGGCATATTCTGGGGCACAGCCATGCTCGCGATGCTCTGGGGAGGAGCCGGCGGCCTCAAGGGACTGCTGATGCGCAACCTCAACGGCTTCGACACCAATATGGGCGTGATCTTCCCAGGCCGCACGACGATAAGCTACAAGGGCTTCAACAAAGGCATGCGCTGGGACATGACCGAGGGCGACCTCGCCAACATACGCCGTCTGGCAAAAGGGATCAAGGCCTCGTCGGGCGTGCGCAACAGCGGAGGCACCGTAGCATACGGCACCAAACAAAAGTCATCCAACGTCACCGGCGTGGAACCCGACTATTTCAAGATCATGACCCCGGTGATATTCAGCGGACGCCTGATCAACGAAAGCGACACCCACAGCCTGCGCAAAGTGGCGCTGATAGGCCGCAACCTAGCCAACGAGCTCTTCGGCACAGAGGATCCGCTCGGGAAGTATATCAACGTCAGAGGGGTCTATTTTCAGGTAGTGGGAGTGATCGGACAGATGTCGGAGGCCTCAATAGGCACCCGCCTCGACGATTCGGTCATCCTGCCCAACACCACGATGATACGCGCCTTCAATCTCGGCAATTCCGTGGGATTCTTCACCTTCACGGTCAATGACGGCCTTGATCCTGCCGATGTGCTCCCCGCCATCAAGCGCGCTGTCCGCATCAGCCATCCGATACATCCCGACGATACCCCGGCAATAGGCATGATGAATCTTGCCGAACAGTTCAGAATGGTCAACAACGTATTTCTGGGCGTAAGCATCCTGTCGCTGTTTGTCGGCGCGGGCACCCTGATAGCCGGAATCATCGGCGTAGGCAACATCATGTGGATCATCGTCAAGGAGCGCACGCAGGAGATCGGCATACGCCGCGCCATCGGCGCCAAGCCCCGCGACATCATAGTACAGATACTCTCTGAAGGTATGGTGCTGACAGCCATATCGGGAATTGCCGGCATATGCTTCGCCACCCTCGTGCTGTTCGCCGTCGACAAAGGCACCTACGATCCCACACTCGGCAGCGCCAACTTCCAGCTCCATTTCTCACATGCGATGACCATCATGACGGTGTTTCTTATACTCGGCACGTGCGCCGGACTCATCCCGTCTATCAAGGCCATGCGCATCAAGCCGATCGAAGCTATGCGCGACAAATAACCGGTAATTCCCGGCCAAAACCAAGATATCAAACAATAAACGACAAGATATGAAAAAGTTTTTCAAGATTTTGCTATGGGTAGTGATAGGAATTGTGTTTATAGGCACATTCGTCTTCCTCTTCCTGAACTCCAAACCCAAAGTGACTACCTATGCCCTGGTAAGCCCCACTGACACAAGCATCGAACGCACCACCGTGCTGACCGGAAAGATCGAGCCGCGCGATGAAATCGACATCAAGCCGCAGATATCCGGCATCATCAGCGAGATCAACGTGGAGCCGGGCGACATGGTGCATGCCGGAGACGTCATAGCACGCATCAAGGTAATCCCCGAAGCTTCCTCGCTCAGCTCGGCGCAGTCGAGAGTGGAGAACTCCAAGATAGCCCTCGACGATGCCACTGCCAAATATGAGCGCAACAAAGCGCTCTACGAGAAGAAAATAATCTCGCGCGAGGAATTCGAGACATCCGAGACAAGCTGGAAACAGGCTCGCCGCGAAGTCGAGGCTGCCAACGACGCCTATATGATCGTGCGCGACGGCGTCTCGAAATACAATGCTTCGGAAAGCAACACCATGGTGCGCGCCACGATCGACGGCCTGATCCTCGACGTGCCCGTCAAGGTGGGCTCGTCGGTAATCCAGGCCAATACTTTCAACGACGGCACCACCGTAGCCACCATCGCCGACATGAACAATCTCATCTTCAAGGGCAAGGTCGACGAGACCGAGGTCGGACAGCTCGCCGTGGGAATGCCCATGACCATAGCCGTAGGCGCGCTCCCCGAAATCTCTCCTAAAGCAGTCATAGAGTACATCGCTCCCAAGGGAGTGGAGGAGAACGGCGCCAATACCTTCGAGATCAAGGCAGCGCTCGACATCGACAGCGTAGGCGGACTGCGCGCCGGCTACAGCGCCAATGCCACAGTAGTGCTCAGCAGGCTTGCCAACGTGCTGACTGTCCCTGAGGGCGTTGTTGAATTTGCAGGCGACAGCACGTTTGTCTACGTGCTGACCGACAGCACTTCGGGCCAGCAGTTCGAGCGGCGTCCGATCGTCACCGGATCATCCGACGGCATCAACATCGAGGTCAAGGAGGGTATCGACAGTCTTGTGAAAGTGCGCGGCGACGCTATCAAAAACTAAGCAGTCATGAAAACGAACAGAATATTCCTCACTCTCATGGCGCTGGCCACAGCCATGACGGCCGGAGCGGAGACATGGAGTCTCGACAGCTGCATCAGCTATGCCATAGCCCACAATCTGACGGTGAAAAGCCGCGAGATAAGCGCCGAGCAGGGCGAACTCGGCATAACCGAGGCCAAGGACCGCTTCCTGCCGCAGGTGCAGGCCGGAGCCAACCAGTCGTGGGGATTCGGCCGCTCGCTGACAGCCGAGAACACCTATGCGAGCCGCAACACATCCAACTTCGGATGGAACGTAGGTCTCAGCCTTCCGCTCTTCCAGGGTCTCCGCAACGTGCGCAACCTCGACTATGCCCGCTCCTCGATGCGTCAGACGCTCGAACAGCTTGAAGAGGCCAAGGACGACATCACCCTCAACGTAATAGCCCAGTATCTCCAGGCGCTCTACTGCGAGGAGCTCCACGGAGTGGCTCTCGAGCAGGTGCGTCTGTCGAAAGTCGAGCTCGACCGCCGGAAAGAGCTTCTCGCCGAAGGGAAGATTCCGGAAATCGATCTGCTCCAGGCAGAGTCGCAGCTCGCTCAGGACGAAGTGTCGGCCGTCACGGCCCTCAACAACCGCGAGATAGCATTGCTCGATCTCGCGCAGCTCCTCGAACTGCCATCGACCGAGGGATTTACCATTGCTCCCCTCAAAGCGGATCCGTCAACAGAGATTCTTCCCTCTCCCATGGCCGTATATGAATCGGCCCTTCGCGTCAATCACTCCATCGCGGCAGCCAATGCCGGAGTGGAGGCTTCGGGCAAATACGTCAAGGTGGCCCAGAGCGGCTGGCTGCCGTCGCTGTCGTTCAGCGCAGGCATAGGCAGCAGCTACTACAAGACATCGGGCTTCGACAATGAAAAGTTCGGGTCGCAGATGCGCCACAACCTCAGCAAATCGCTCGGATTCTCGCTCAGCATACCTATCTTCGACGCTTTCTCCACACGCAACTCCGTACGCCGCGCGCGCCTGCAGGAAATCTCCGCCCGGCTGCAGCTCACCGACACCCGCAACCGCCTCTTCAAAAACATCACGCAGGCCCATACGCAGGCCTTGGCGGCCGAGAAGCGTCTTATCGCAAGCCGCACAGCCGAGACAGCCACTCAGGCATCACTTGAAGCGATGCGTGAGAAATACAACTACGGCAAAGCCAACGCCACCGAGTTCGAGCAGGCCAAGACTGCCTATATCAAGGCCGTAAGCGATGCCGTGCAGGCAAAGTACGAGTCGATACTCCGCCGCCGCATACTCCACTTCTACTCCACCGGACAGCGCAACTGAACCGACGGTTAAAATGTGTCAACAGGGCTATTTCACTCAATCGAGTGTTGCAGCCCTGTTGTCTTTCATTCTGTCATCAGATCATAGCATTTTAACCATAATTACTTCGTTTTCGCAACTAAAATGGCGTTTTTACTTAAAATAAAGTTAAAACAACCAATATTTGTTGCAGTTTTTCTTGCACAGACTGATGAAACCCACTAATTTTGCAACGTGTTTTTCATGGTATTAGATTTAAGGTTAACGAAGATTGATTGTCGTGACGACAATCAATTTTTTTTATACCTCCACGATCTTACAGATTACGCTTACCGGTGTCAGCATGTGTGCTGACAAGGCAAACATTTGGGTTATGCCGGGCGTTTATAGGTCAAAATAAACTATCATAATCCGTCAACAGATATGAAACGCCTGTCGCCAAGAAGATTGCTCAGCATACTGATGATAGCCTCCGTGGCGTTAAGCACAGCCGGCTGCGGCACCATCCGCACCCACTGGGGCATGGAACATGAATATAATTATGATTTTGACCATGGCGATCACCATGGCCACCACAAGAAACACAAAAAACACAAGAAACATCACGGAAAAGACTACCGTGACCATCATCACGATGATGACGATTGAGGCGCCATCTTTAAGATACTGTCATGAACACATCACGCCCATTTACATTCGACCGGGTGGTAAGAATCCTTGCGGGACTGGCATTGCTGGCCGGGGCCATATGGATGATAAATAAACTGCGCAACGTACTCTTACCCTTCTGCCTGGCCTGTCTTATAGCCTATCTGCTTGAACCTCTTGTCGAACTCAACAAGCGATGTATGAGACTCCGGGGTCGTGCGCTGGCGGTAGTGATGACACTTCTTGAGGTCACTATCGTAATCGGTCTGCTGTGGTATTTCTTCGTTCCGTCGATAATCGACGAGATCGGGCAGATAGGCGAACTGATCAAAAACAGCCGGACGAGCAACGTCACTGTGCCATTTGTGCCTGAAGACATTTCCCGACCCATCCGGGAGTGGATCAGCTCCATTGATCTGGCCGATATACTCAGCGGATCACATATGGGATCCCTGCTGAGCTCCGGCACATCACTGATAGCTTCAACAATCGACTTCCTGCTGCACACCCTTGAGTGGCTTCTTACATTCATATATGTGATCTTCATAATGATCGACTACCGCTCGCTGATGTCGGGCTTCAGGATGCTCGTGCCGAAACGCTACCGCAAGGTTGCCTATAAAATCGGCGATGACATAAAAGACAGCATGAACCGCTATTTCCGCAGCCAGGCACTGATAGCCCTGTGCGCGGCTGTGCTTTATTGTATCGGTTTCTCGATAGTAGGCATACCGCTCGCCATAGTGCTCGGCATCATGGTAGGGATTCTCTATCTCATACCCTATTTCCAGTACATTACGCTCATACCGGTAGCCCTAGTATGCCTGATCGACTCTATGACAGGCACGGCCCATTTCTGGCCTGAACTGGGGCAGTGCATCCTTGTCTATGTCGTCAGCCAGTCGATATGCGACTACGTGCTGACCCCGAAAATCATGGGGCACGCCATGGGTCTCAATCCGGCCATCATCCTGCTATCGCTGTCGGTGTGGGGTTCGCTGATGGGCATCATCGGCATGATAATCGCGCTGCCGATGACCACTCTCCTGCTCGCCTACTATCAGCAATATGTAGTCGGCGACAAGCCGGACGAAAACGACGCCTCCCCCATCGGCCACGTCCCCGGAGCAAAAGACGGGAGCGCGTGAGCCGGATGCGGGAGGCGTCGCTATGAATGACGTAAGATCAGCGTATGCCGAGTCGCTTGCGTAGTGCCGACGGGA
>CALHWU010000089.1 GCA_938039795.1 uncultured Muribaculaceae bacterium | reverse complement strand
TGCCATCGTAACGGGCCAGGTTGGAGCTGACCTCGGACGGCATGATGATGTAGTAAGCGCCTAGCGAGTAGCCGATGTGCGGGACCGAGACCTCAACGACCTCGGCACCCATCTCCTTGAGCTTGTCGACGGCCTCGTTGTCATTGGCGGGGGCCTGACCGGAGCCCACCGCTACTTCATGCCCTCGCTACTCAAGGAGATGCGAGGCAAGATCCACTCTCTCAAAGGCGAAGAGCTCAACAGAGTGCAGATGAAAGTATTTGACCTCGACGACCCGGAGGAATTCAAGCAGTTTGCCGAGGGAGAATCACGGCCGCTGAAAGTCTATGGCACCGACCGCACCATTACATACGATCCGATGAAACGAATCGGAGTAATGATCTCACAGATCGGAGCCAGCAACGCCATTTCGATCGGCGCCTATGCTTTTGCATTGTCGCAGATCGACAGTCAGACCCCCCAGCCTGAAGTACAGGTATCAGAATGAACAGAAAAGACTTAAGAATAGTATTTCTCGGGACTCCCGAGTTCGCAGTTGAAAGCCTCCGCCGATTAGTCGACGGAGGCTACAATATTGCCGGCGTCGTAACGATGCCCGACAAACCGGCCGGACGAGGCCACAGAATGTTTCAGTCGCCCGTAAAACTTTTCGCCGTAGAGCACGGAATCAAGGTGATGCAGCCTGTGAAGCTCAGCGATGAATCATTTGTAGCGGAACTACGTTCGCTGCATGCCGACCTTTTTATTGTCATCGCATTCAGGATGCTTCCGAGAGTGGTATGGCAGATGCCGCCGCTCGGCACATTCAATCTGCACGCATCATTGCTCCCGCGATACCGCGGAGCGGCTCCGATCAACTGGGCCGTGATCAATGGCGACGAAAAGACCGGTGTGACCACCTTCTTCCTCAAGCATGAGCTCGACACAGGCGACATTATCGGACGCGAAGAGATCGGGATCGGGCCCGACGAGAACGTAGGATCTGTTCACGACCGACTTATGGAGCTCGGAGCGGCCATGACTATTAAGACTGTCGATGCAATAATCGACGGCACAGTCAACCCGATGCCGCAGAGCGCCATTAGCGGGGAGGAGCCAACGGCCGCACCGAAAATCTTCAAGGAGACCACATGCCGCATAGACTGGAACAAGCCGGCTCGCGATGTCCATAATCTGGTGCGCGGTCTGTCGCCTTATCCTGCAGCATGGACAGAGATCAGCACGAATGAGACTCTGAAGATTTTCGAGACCAGAATTACCGACATCAAGGCATCAGATCCCGGAGCTGTCACCACCGATGGAAAGAGACTGACTGTCGACTGCGCCGACAAGCGTATTGAGATACTCAGCCTGCAGCCGCAGGGCAAAAAACGTATGGACGCCGACGCATGGCTCCGCGGACTGCGAGAGATGCCCGACAGATTCAGATGATCACACCGTCGCGCCGCAACAGGGCATCAGGCTCGGGATCACGGCCACGGAAACGACGGTAGAGCACATCGGGTTGCTCCGTCGCGCCTTTTTCAAGGATTTCGCGGCGGAACGACTCGGCAGTGGCTCGATTGATCACTCCCTCTTCCAGGAAACGGTCGAAAGCATCGGCCTCGATCACTTCAGCCCATTTGTAACTATAGTATCCGGCTGCGTATCCTCCGGAAAAGATATGTCCGAACGAGGGCGACGCCACACTGCGACACTCATTGGGAATCACAGCCAGAGGATCGGTCACGGCAAGCTCAAAAGCTGCCGCATCATCCACTTTGCCGGTTATTGTGTGCCATGCCATGTCAGTCAGGCCGAACATCAGCTGCCGGATACAGTCGTATCCGCAGCCGAACTGATGGCTGCCGATCATTTTCTCCACAGCTTCGTCAGGCAGCCGCTGTCCGGTAAGATAATGGCAGGCAAACGTATCGAGGAATTCCCGGCGGCGCAAAAAGTTTTCATTGAACTGCGAAGGAAGCTCTACGAAGTCGCGGGCCACATTTGTGCCCGACAACGCAGTGTAGCGGCAGCGGCTGAAAAGGGAGTGAAGCGCGTGGCCGAATTCATGCAGCAGCGTATTGACCTCATTGGGCGAAAGCAGTGCCGGAGCCGACGAGGTCGGCCGTGTGAAATTCGTCACAATGCTCACATGGGGCCTGACATCTGTGCCGTCGGCTGTCGTCGACTGCTCCCTGAAATCGGTCATCCATGCGCCCGCACGTTTACCGTCGCGGGGGAAGAAATCCATGTAAAGCAATCCGAGATGACTCCCGTCATTATCCTTGGCTTCATACACCTCCACATCTGGATGATATACGGCGATATCGGTTCTTCTGCAGAATTCTATCCCATAGAGCATACGGGCAAGACCGAATACTCCCTCCACCGTAGTGTCGAGCCTGAAATATGGCCGCATGGATTCCGGATCATAATCAAAACGGCTTATACGATAAAGCCGGCTATAATAGGCATAATCCCATTGTCGCAATACGAAATCCCCGCCCTCGCTCCGTCGTGCGAATTCGGCGATCTCATCCACCTCACGACGCTGCACCGGCATATAAGCCTCTTCAAGCCTGTGAAGAAGGTGCTCCACATTAGCCCGTGTGCGGGCCATCTTGTTTTCGAGTGCATAGTCGGCATAGGTATCATAACCAAGAAGCCGGGCAACCTGCAGGCGCAGCCACGACATGCGGCTCGCAATATCGAGGTTGCTGTATCTTCCCGAAACGTTGCGCGACGAATATGCCCGAAAAAAAAGCTCGCGGAGATCCCTGCGCGAAGAGTGCGCCATGAAGGTGCTGTAGACCGGAAAATCCAGCTTGAAACAGTATTCCCCTGCTCTGCCTTCGGCCGCAGCCCGCTCCGAAGCCTCCTCCACAAGCCTGTCAGGCAGCCCGTCGAGATCGTCGCCTCCAAGATAGAATTTCAGCCCGGCATTCTCCTTCACAAGATTCTGGCCGAATTGCTCTGACAATTGCGACAGTTTCTTTTTCGCCTCTCTGTAGGCCTCGCGGTCGGCTCCTTCAAGCAGAGCTCCCGATCTGACGAACCTCTCATATGTTTTCTTGAGAAGCATCCGGTCCTCACCGTCGAGCGATGCGGCCTCGCCGGAATCATACACCGTCCGTATGCGGGCCCAGAGCTTTTCGTCGAGGCTGATCCTGACGGAGTGATCCGTCAGCATTTCCGAGACTTTTACCGATATATCCATCATGCTGTCGTCGGTGCAGGCCGACGTCAGCGGGAAGAAAGCTCCGGCCACACGGTCGAGCATCTCTCCGCTCCGGGCCAGAGCCGCCACAGTGTTGGCAAATGTCGGAGGCTCATCATTATCGCGTATCGACTCTATCTCATTCCACGACTGCCTGAGCGCCTCCTCGAAAGCCGGCATATAGTCGGCGACGGTTATCCTGTCGAATGGCACCGCTCCGAAAGGCGTGTCGAAGGGGCGGCTGAATATTTCTCCGTTCATACGATCTCCTCTATTACGATTGCTTTCAATATTTCGTCCACCCCGGCATCCCTCAGAGCCTCGGCGTCATCATTCATGGCTTTCAGAAACCACCCCGTATCATAACCCGACTGCCCGCATGCCTTCTGATACATTTCGGCAGCCGTGCGCGGATCGCCGCAGGCAAGCGCTATGTGCCCCGCGTTGAGATAATCCTCGGCTTTCGGATTGTCGGCAAGGATTTTGTCGCTGTACGCCCGCGCTCTCGGCAGGTCACCCATCCTGAAAGCGCACCAGGCTATCGGTCGTCGTGCACGATCGGAGTCCTCGTCGAGATATTCCACTCTGAAAAATTCCTTCATTGCCTCGTCGAAGCGGCGCAGCTGCATAAGGCACATGCCTATATTGAGCGCCGTAAGCATGTCGTCAGCCTGGAGGGAGGAGATACGCCTGTAATATTCGAGCGCCTTCGAATTCTCGCCGAGCATCCGGTGGCACTGTGCGAGCCGGCGCAGAGTCCATACATTGTCAGGGCTCGTAAGCTCGCTTCGGCCATACATCGTGATCGCCTCATGGATACGTCCGAGTTTCTGCAGGCAATAGCCCGCTTTCTGATACACCTGCCACTGATCCGAAGGTGTATCCTGCCTGCCGGTCAGCTTCTCGAACATGGCAAGAGCTTCGGCGTAATATCCGCGCTTGAAATAAAACTCAGCAGTTTCGCGCACAAACACCGGATCGGCCAGCCATTCCGAAAGTTCTCGCAATTCCGGAAGATTGATAAATCCCGAGAAAGGATTGTAAAACTCATTTTTACGCCTGAAAAGGTTGAAGAAACGGTATAGGTTCTGTATGTATTTGTTGACTGCATTCTCCGCCCGGTCCGCTTCTGGCCTTAACGACGAGGCGCTGATTTCGGCGAAGTTGATATTGCCGGCCTTAAGCTGCTGCATCATCATTTCCCGCTGCGGGGCAGGAATATTGTCCATCGACAGCATCATGGAATACTTGTCGCTGTCGCACAGGTAAGGCATCTCCGATATGATATCCTTGAGAGCGTCGGCCTCCGGTGAATCACTCGCTCCAATCGACGAATGATCTTTGTCAAATGTCAGAAACCAGTTGGCTATATCGTTGAAAAACGGGAATGTCTTGAGCCTGGAGAATGTGACCATCATCACGTCGCCTCCGTCGCTCTGCAGCTCGTTGAGCTCGCGAAGCTTCTCAGCCAGGCCGCTTCGCTCGAAAACCTCTTCCCATTCAGGATTCTCCTCCATGGCCCACTCCAGATCCGAAAGATTCCGGAGCTCCCTGATCTTGCGGTCAAGTTCGGGCTTGATCTTCATCATGCCGGGTATCACTTCACGCTCCATCTTGCCGGTGATGCGCTCAGTGTCGGTAGCTTTAAGAAGCTGCACGAACACCATGCGCAGATCGGATGTCCACGAAGCCTGTTCTGAAGCGGCGGCAAGCATGTCGGACAGTTTTTTATCGGCAAGTCGTCCGCGGTTGGCCCACATGGCGATCATCAGACTCGCCAGAGCGATCATCCGAAGCCCGTCAGACAACTCATCCTGCCGGAAATACACCGACAGAAGCAGACGCAGACGCGCCGCGTCGAATATCTCGAGAGCGCCGAGCATCAGCGCCGATATCAGCTGCTGCTTTATGCCCCGGCCTATGGTAGGATCCGATATGAAATACTCGATCGCGGCCGTGTCGGAGTCAGAGAGCGGATGGCTTATCCATATGAGAGTGAACAGGCGGGTGGCAAGCCGCTCCTGGGCCTCGCGCAAGGAGCGGCCGTCGGCACCTGCCACATCCCTGGAGCCGCCAAGAAGAGCCAGACCGAGCTGCCTTACGTTGGCGGAGTAACGCTGCAGAAGCGAGGGTATCGACGAGTCGGGCTGCATGTTCTCGTAGCGCAGACTTGAAAAATAGAGCCGCGGCGAATCGGCGGCCGACGCCGCTCGTATCACTTCGTCGACCATACCGAGCAGCTGCGATGCAATAGTGTCGTACATGGCCTTGCGTCCCGGATCCTCCACGCCGTCGAGGGCATAGCGGCGCAGATAGCCGTAGTCGGTGCGCAGCTTAGCTATGCGTTCGCGCAGTTGCCACGAGGCATTGAAGACGGGAAGTGTCGCCTCTATCTGGTCTATCGCCTGCATCAGTCGACGCCGGGATATGAGGTCGGATATATTGTCGTGGAGAGATTTGAGAGAGCTGTTGGGCATATTCTGTATTATAGTGTGATATTAGGCAATAACAACATAAACCATGCCAATGTTGGCATCATTCATTTGCGCCAGAAGCCGGGGGTGAACAGCAGCAGCACAGTGAATATCTCCAGACGTCCGGTAAGCATAAGCAGCGAGAGTACCCATTTGCCCGGGGCTGGGATTATGGCGTAGGATTCGCCATAGCCTGTCACTCCAGTACCCAGACCGGTGTTGCTGACACACGAGAACGACGAGAAGAACGAGTCGACGAGCGGTATGTTGAATGCTGTCAGGATTATCCCGCCTACGGCTATGATCATCACGTAGATACACAGAAACGCTATTACTTTCGACACCACCTCGGGGGCCATCACCTTGTCGTTGATGCGCACGCTCATCATAGAGTTGGGATGGATGCACCGGTATATCTCGTTGCCGCTGTTCTTGACCAGGAAAAGGATGCGGTCTATCTTGGCTCCGCCGCTTGTAGAGCCGGCACAGGAGCCGAAAAACATCAGCAGGAAGAGCAGCGCGAGCACAAACGTGCCCCAGTTCTCGAAGTTGTTGACTGTCAGTCCGGTGGATGTGATCGTAGAGATGATCTGGAACAGAGGGTCGAGCGTGAACGAACTGAAGTCGGTCACCTGTCCGCGCCTGACGATCGCTATGACAAAAAACAGATAGAACACCAGGATGATGCGAATGTAGGCCTTGAACACGTCATTTTGCCAGAAACAGCGGAAATTACCGTGCAGCCCCTTGAACATCAGCCCGAAATTCACACCGCCGAGAAACATGAACACCGTTATGACCAGTTTCACGTAGGCCGAATCCCAGGCGCCGATGCTGTCGTCGCGGGTCGAGTAGCCGCCGGTGGAGATCGAGGAGAAGGCATGGCAGAGGCTGTCATAGAAATCCATAGGCCCTATCCAGAGAAGGAGCGTCAGCACTGCTGTCAGCAGGAAATATAGCATCCAGAGCCCTTTGGCTGTCTGCGAGATGCGCGGACGGAGCTTGTCGTGGGTTATGCCTGTCACTTCGGCGTTGAACATCTGCATGCCCCCCGAGTGATTGAGCATGGGCAGCACGGCCAGAGTGAAAAGTATGATACCCATGCCGCCGATCCACTGCATCAGGCAGCGCCACAGCAGTATGCCGCGTGAGAACACCTCCACGGATTCGAGCGCCGACGCGCCGGTGGTGGTGAACCCCGACATGGCCTCGAAGAATGCGTCGCTGACGCTCAGCGGATGACTGCAGAGCATGAACGGTATCATGCCGAAAGCGGAGAAAAACACCCACACGAGAGCCGTCAGCAGGAAACCCTCGCGCTTGCCCATATCGGTACGCGACGGCCGGATGCCGAACGTCATGGCCAGACCCGTGAGAGCTGTAGCCATGGAGCTGATCAGAAATGCTTCGGCATCGCTCTCTCCGTAGATTATGCTCGTTATCATAGGCACGACGAGGAAAGCTCCCTCGATCATGAGGAGCCAGCCTATCACACGGAGCACCATGGCGAAATTTATTGTCAGCTTTGCCCGTGATTTGCTCATCCGAACAGTTTTTCGATTTTATGTATCGTGCCCGACAGGCAGAACACCACCACATGGTCGCCGGCCTCGATCACGGTGTTGCCGGTCACGAGCATTCCGTGTCCGTCGCGGATGAGTCCCGCTATGGTCACGTCGCGGCTCAGGTTGAGATTCTTCACAGGCCCGTGGGTGATCTTCGATCCGGGCCTCACCTCTATCTCGGCCACGTCGGCATCGGCCAGAGCCATGAATTTCGACGAGGAGGAGTCGGTGGCGAGAAGCATCTGGAAGATAGTGCTCGAAGCGAGCAGTTTCTTGTTGACCACAGTGCCGATATTCAGATTTTCGGCCGCAGAGATAAACTGCAGGTCCTCCACTTCGGCTATCGTCTTCCTGACTCCGTGTTCCTTCGCTGTCAGCGATGCGAGTATATTTGTCTCCGAGCTGTTGGTCAGGGCTATGAACGCGTCCATATCGTCGATCCCCTCCTCGTCGAGGGTATCTATGTCGCGTGCGTCGCCGTTGACTATCCTCGCTTCGGGGCACCGCTCGCAGAGCTTCACGCAGCGCTGACGGTCGATGTCGATGATCTTGAACTTATAGCGGTCGCCCGAGATGGCGGCAAGTCTTATGGCGATGCGGCTTCCGCCCATAATGAGCACCTTGCGGATATTTTCCTGGCGCTTGCCGCATATCTCCCTTATGTTCTCAATATGGTCGCGGGTGGCGGTGAAATAGAGTATGTCGTTGGGGGCTATGCGGTCATCGCCGCGGGGTATGATCGTCTCGTTACGGCGCCGTATGGCGGCCACGTGGAAGTTGTGGCCGCAGGCCGACAGATCCTTCAGCTGCATGCCGCAGAGAGGGGCGTTGTCGCGTATCTTCACTCCCACTACCGTCAGCTCGCCGTCGTGGATGTCAAACCACGTGCGCACCCACGTGCGCTCCAGCGAAGTCAGTATCTCTCTGGCGGCCAGATATTCGGGATAGATAAGGTTGTTGACCCCCATGGCGTTGAAAAATGCGCTGTGATCGGCCTCCATGAACTCATAGTTGTCGATCCGCGCCACTGTCTTCTTCGCGCCCAGGCTCTTGGCTATCGAGCAGGCTATGACGTTGGTAGTCTCGAACGGCGTGACGGCGATGAACAGATCGCAGCTCCCCACGCCCGAGTCGGCGAGAACGCTGAACGATGTGGGCGATCCGCGGTTGGTCATCAGATTGTAGTTGGCGTCGATCGCCGCGAGCTTGTCGGCGTCGGCATCGACCAGTATCACGTCCTGCTCCTCTTTCGAGAGCAGTTTCGCCAGATGCGACCCTACTTCGCCCGCGCCGGCTATCACTATCTTCATTTTCTGAAATTCATTATGGTTTCGGCTATCGCCGCCGCATCATAGCGGCAGAGACGGCGCAGTTCAGCCACAGTGCCCTGAGGGACGAAAGCGTCGGGGATTCCCATACGCGTCACCGGCAGGCTGTAGCCTCTCTCGGCGAGCCATTCGAGCACGGCGCCGCCCAGACCGCCGTCGACCGTCCCGTCCTCCACGGTGACGATGGGGCGTCCGCTTCTGGCGGCATCCTCCATGATGGTGTCGTCGAGCGGCTTGAGAAATATCATGTCGCAGTGGGTCACTCCGATTCCCGCGGCCGCAGCCATCTTGGCGGCCTGTGCGGCCTCTTGGGCGATCGGCCCGATAGTGAGAAGAGTGACGTCGTCGCCGTGGCTCAGCGTCTCGCCGCGGCCTACTTCCATAGTCCGCATAGGCTTATGTGCGTCGTGGCCGCATCCGCGCGGATAGCGTATCGCCCAGGGGCCGCGCCGTCCGGGGAGCTGCGAGGTGTAGAGCAGCGAACGCAGCTGATCAGCGTCGCGCGGCGCGGCTATGGTCATGCCCGGCACTGTGCGCATATAGGCCAGATCGTTGGCGCCATGATGGGTCACTCCGTCCTCGCCTACCAGCCCGGCGCGGTCAATGCAGAATGTCACCGGAAGACCCTGCACGGCCACATCATTGATTATATTGTCGTAGGCGCGCTGCATGAAAGCCGAGTAGATGGCTACGTAAGGGAGCATCCCGTCCTTGGCCAGACCTCCGGCGAAGGTTACTGCGTGCCCTTCGGAAATGCCCACGTCGAAAGTCCTCTCCGGCATTGCCTTCTGCATCATGCTCATCGAGGTGCCCGAGGGCATCGCCGCCGTAATGCCTACTATCTTCTTGTTTTTTTCAGCGAGTTCTACAAGTGTCGACCCCATCACGTCCTGAAATTTCGGGAGCCCCTCCGGACTGCACTCGGCCCTGCGCTCACCCGTGGCCGCGTCGAAACGGCCCGGAGCGTGCCACGCGGCCGGATCCTTCTCGGCCGGAGCATAGCCTTTGCCTTTGGTGGTGCGCAGATGGAGGAGCCGCGGGCCGTTCATGTCCTTTATATCCTGAAGCACCTTGATCATGCGCGGCAGGTCGTGGCCGTCGAATGGCCCGAAATATCTGATATTGAGCCCTTCGAATATATTCTGTTCCTTAGTCAGGAGCGATTTCAGGCTGTTGTTGAAGCGCAGTATGCGCCCTTTGCTGTTGTCGTTGAAAAGATGCAGCTTTTTCAGCACCCTGTATACGCCGTAGCGGAAGCTGTTGTAGCCTTTCGACGCGGTCATGTGGGCCAGATAAGAGTTGAGCGAGCCCACATTGTGGTCGATCGACATGTCGTTGTCGTTGAGGATTATGAGCAGATTGCTGTTGGCGTTGGCGGCGTTGTTGATCCCCTCGAAAGCCAGGCCGCCGCTGATCGACGCGTCGCCGATCACAGCCACCACGTTGCGCCGCGGACTCTCGTTTTTCAGGGCCGACGCCACCGACATGCCCAGAGCGGCCGATATGGAGTTGGAAGCGTGGCCGGCAGTGAAGGTGTCATATTCGCTCTCGTCGGGGTTGGGAAATCCGCTCAGCCCCCCGAGCTTGCGGTTGGTGTGGAACCGGTCGGCGCGGCCCGTCAGCAGCTTGTGGCCGTAGGCCTGATGGCCCACATCCCACACGATGCGGTCGTAGGGTGTATTGAATACATAATGCAGAGCCACCGTGAGCTCCACCACCCCCAGACTGGCGGCAAAATGGCCCGGGTTGCAGGAAACTTCTTTAATAATGTCTTGCCTTAGTTCGTCACATACTTCAGGCAGTTGTTCAGGCGTGAGCCGTCGCAAATCTTCGGGAGTATTCAGGGCGTTTAGCAAGTTATATGTGGGTTCATTTTTCATGTTCTGACTGAATTGATATGCAAAAATACGAAAAGAAAAGGAAAGACGTTCTTTTTTAATTGGAAAAAGCAGAAATGATGTTTTTTTGTATAAATTAATGTAAATACGTGCTGGAGATTTCTGCAAATGTACTGTTGTAGTACAGCTCTTTTACAAATAGAAACAATAAAATGACATGAAAAACGAAACAGACTTAGCGTGCTCTTTTATATAAGATTCCAAACGGGATTTTTACATACCCTTTCGCTCCGATCAGAATACTTTGGTATGATACCGATCATATTATTGAAAAAGGTATAAAAGAATATGAGTTGAATTGTTTATTGACCTCTATCTGGTAGGGGCGGGGACTTTACTTTTCGGCAGTCCTTTTTCTATGCTATTTGTGGTTCTTTGGCAATTTAGTTGAAAGATTTATTTTTGTACGGTTCTGAATGTTCT
>CALHWU010000088.1 GCA_938039795.1 uncultured Muribaculaceae bacterium | reverse complement strand
CGGGGACACAAGGATTTTCAGTCCTTTGCTCTACCAACTGAGCTATGGCACCTTTACCATTTGCAAATAGGATTGCTCCCGTTTTGCGATGCAAAGGTAGAAACTTTATTTGATATGACCAAATGTTTAAGCAACTTTTTTGAGAAACTTTTTCGGAAAGATTCCAATTAAAGATTCCAATAAGAAGTGCAACGGCATTCTCCTCACTCCTCCTCAGGGTAAGGCCGAGCGCCGAGGGGGCTGAGCAAGCCCCCGTTGAGCGCACCACCGACGGAGGATATTTCTCACAGAGGCAGACCTGCAACAAAAAAAGGAGACCGAAGTCTCCCTGAGATTAAGTAACTTTGTATTATTAAACTGAAATATAATCACCGAATCTCGGAGCTAAGATACACAATAGATCTGTTACTCCGGCAGAAAAAGAGCAGAAAAGAGAGCGGCTATGCCTTCTGCAATACGCGGGGAGCGTATTTTTTGCGGGCCATAGCCTGCAAGTCCTCTGTCGTGTCGCATTCGTCGACGATCTCCACACCGAGCATAGTCTCGATAACGTCCTCCATCGTGACGATACCTCGCATGCAGCCGTATTCATCGGTCACCACCGATATATGCTCTTTCCGCTCAAGCATACGCTGCCAGATGTCATCCACTTTTGTTGTCTCGGAGAAAAACAGTATCGGACGTGAGATCTCTCCCACCGGGGTGTCGAATCTGTCTTTCGCGAGATGATCGAGCACGTCGGCTCTCCTGACGTAGCCGACAATGAATTCACGCTGCGTGTCATACACCGGAATCCTGGAAAACGGCGTCAATGCTTTGTTTTCATAAAACTGCCGCATGGTGGTGGATTTACCCACCGCCTCCACCACCACAAACGGTGTCATGATCTCCCGCGCGGCGATATCCGACAGTTTCAGAAAATTCTGTATCATGTTATTTTCAGCCATTTCTATAACCCCCTCATCAGTGCCGACGCTGACCATCGCCGCCACTTCCTCGCGGCTGACAGTCAGAGGCTGTATGCGTGGCGAGAAACTACGCGTCAGCAGTTCCGACAGCCAAACCAGCGGATATGTCACGACGATCAGGAAGCGTATGATTTTTGCCGAAGGCATCGCGAGAGTTCGCCAGTATGACGCGCCTATGGTTTTGGGAATTATCTCCGACAATACCAGAATCAGCAGAGTGAGAATCGCCGAAATTATGCCGAAATAGGCTTCGCCGAACACCTTGACCGACTCCGAGCCGACGCCTGCCGCACCGATCGTATGGGCGACGGTATTGAGTGTCAGAATGGCCGCGACCGGACGGTCAACATTGGTTTTATATTTCATCATCAGCGACGCCGTCTTCACTCCCTGCGCCTCTTTCATGGCAATAAACGAAACGGGAGTGGAAAGGAGCACGGCTTCAAGGACCGAACACAGAAACGAGAGCATCAGAGCCCCTATAAGATACAATAATATAAGTGTCATGGGAATAATTATCTGTAAGACAAAACCGCCGTCACATATAGACGGACGAATAAAAAAAGACATGCTACGGGAGCCTGATGGCTCCATTTCCGATTATTCCCTGAACACGCAATGACGTATTCTTGCCGGCCTGACAACGGCGGCAGCCTTCACCACCGGAACGGCAACGACACGATGCTCCGCGATGCCGCATCGCCGGGACGATTCTTCATGACCTGCGACATCCGTCGTTTCGTCCGACAAAACGATGACCATCTCCTGCGCCTCAGGCTCCGGATACAATTCCGGCGCATCGACGCATTCACCATCGGCCGACAGCATAAGCGTTGCCGCCAGCAGACACATCATAAATGCGAGAGTTCGAATCATCTGTAGTATCAAAGACCAATTTTCCTTAAAAACGTCAGCAGAGCCGAAATTGTTTGTCGGCCAAAGCATCCGCAGAGCCCTTCGCCTATCATCCGTCCGCTACAGACAAGTGCAGTCAGCGCATTATCAGCGCGGTGGCCATCGCGGCGATTCCCTCCTTGCGCCCCGTAAAGCCGAGCCGCTCCGTCGTGGTAGCCTTCACCGACACCCGATCGACGCCGATGCCTAGATCCGCCGCCACATTAGCGCGCATCTGCTCTATATGGGGAGCTAATTTCGGAGCCTGCGCCACAATGGTTATGTCGGCATTGGATATCACGTAGCCCTCGCCGGCCAAGAGGCCTACCACATGGCGCAGAAGCTTACGCGAATCAGCGCCAGCGAACCGTGGATCTGTGTCGGGAAAATGATAGCCTATGTCGCGCATGGCAGCCGCTCCAAGCAGAGCGTCGGCGAGCGCATGGAGCGCCACATCGGCGTCGCTGTGGCCAAGAAGACCTTGCGTATGCGGTATTTCGACACCGCAGAGTATCAGAGCGCGTCCGTCGGCAAAAGCATGGACGTCATAGCCGAGACCGCTTCGTATATCGGATAAGTGTTGCATGGGGTCATATCAATTATCAGCGGCCGCGTCCGAAAAGTTCACGCAGACCGTCCATATCAAATGTAAGTGTGAAACGCAGTGTCTGGTCGAGCGGCGATGTCTGCGCAGTGGCTATCATGTATGAGGCATCGATCTTCAGCACGTTGAACGAGAATCCGGCTCCCATGCCGAAATACTGACGGTTGCCCTTCATGGCATGTTCGTGAAAATATCCAGCGCGCAGAAAAAACTGCTGATTGTAGACATATTCAGCCCCGAGCGACCAGTTGATCTCCTTAAGCTCCTCGCTGAAACCGCCGGGCGCATCCGAGAACGACTTGAATATGCCCGTGATCGACGACATATTCTCCCAGCGCTCAAGAGCATCGAGATACTCCCGCTGTCCGTCGGGTGTTGAAGTATCATAATCGGCCTCACGCGGACGCGTCGGCACCAGAAGCTTGTTGAGGTCAAGTCCCAGGGTCAGATTGTGATAATCGGCCAGCGGGAAGGTGAATGCAGTGCCGAGACGGAGATTAGTGGGCAGAAAGGCAGGATCGTTGCCGTGATCATATGATACCTTTGTGCCTATATTGGATATGTCCCATCCCCATGACCACTGGCACTCATTGCGCCCTATGACCGGATAAGTGGTATAATATCCCGATATATCAGCCGAGAAAGCCGACGCTCCGGTCGACATATCGCCAGAATATGACGATGAGAAACCGAGGTCGGAATATATGTATCTCAGCACCACCCCCATCGAGAATTTCTCGGAGAGCTTGCGCGAATACCCCGCATCGACCGACATTTCATATGGATTGAGAGTCTGGGCGGAACCTATCGCTTCCGAACCCGTGGTCACCTCACCAAGAGAAAAATACCGGAGCGACGCGCTGACAGCCTGATTGTCTGATTCGCCTATCTTCCAGTAGCCCGACAGATTCGCCAGGAAAATATCATCGACGATCTTGCGAAGCCAGGGCGTATAGCTCAACGAAAAACCGGCCCGGCTGTAGGCAAAGGCATATTTCGACGGGTTCCAGAACTGTGAATTGGCATCCGGTTCAGTTGCCGCACCAAGGTCGCCCATCGACGCTCCGCGGGCATCCGGGGCGATGCTCAGGGAGTTGACACCCGTCTGCACCGGATTGAAGTCATTCTTGTCCTGAGCGGCCACGGGCACGACTGCAAGCATAGAAGCGAGCGATACCGCCGTTATGAAATGCATGTAATTCATATTAAAGATAACTCTTTCCCTGGCGTTTTATTGTGTGGCATAAGCCTCGATCATCTTACTCTTGTGGCCAGCGCCTCTTCGCCGTCGACACGCACGCATATATCGTCGCCGGCATTTACGTCCGCGACATCATGTATGAAAGCCGCCACAATGATATCGCCTGTCTTGAGCGTCGCATACCTGCTGACGGCAGCAATTGCTCCACGGAAGTCGACGTCACCGAGATCGAGTGCCTGAAGGAAATCGACTCCAGCGACCTCGATCGTGCCGCCGTCGGGCAACTGACGCCATGGCCCGAGAGCCAGACAATTGTCAAACAATCCTCCTCTTGCGTCAGTGACATCAATACCCTTCGGGATCAGGTGCAGACACAGACAGTATGCGTCGGCATACCGGTCGGCGAAGCGTGGAGCTATGTCCTTGCCCAGACGTGAGATTCTGCATGCCACTCCGATCCTCCCGATCCACGACGGGGCGAAGTCCGGCAGAAAAAGCGGCCTGCCCGCACCCACTATGGCTGAGTCGGCGATCAGCTGCATCCGTGTGTCGGGCGCCACCGGATCGACAGGGCTGCGCCTGAGAGCTATTGCCTTCATCGCGGGATATCAGTCTTTTTAGCGTTCATTCGGTTATACATCACGGCCAGATGCGCGTAGATCGACGTATTCTGTATCACGATGTCGTCGGGAGCCAGCAAACGACATGGAGTGAAGTTCCACAAGGCGCTGACGCCAGCCTCGATGAGCGTCTCGGCAACAGCCTGCGCCTGCTCGACCGGCACTGCAATCACTCCGATATCGGCATGCATGTCGGCACACACTTCCGATGCCTGAGTGATGTCAAACACAGGCACTCCGGATATGATGGTGCCTATGATAGTCTGTTCCACGTCAAATCCGGCCACAATATCGAGGCCATAGCGTTGCAGACCCGAATCAGCTATAAGCGCCGCTCCAAGCGATCCCACGCCGGCTATGACAGCATTATGCTCGCGGTCGAAGCCCAGAAAATTGCGCAGCTCGCGCTCCAGCTCCATCACCTCATAGCCTATGCGAGTCTTGCCGCGTACATTGACAAACGACAGATCTTTGGCCACCATCGAGGCATCGAGATGTATCCCCCTGGCTATAGCCGTTGAACTGACGTAGGCCACCCTTCTCATCTTCAGCAGGCTGACGTAGGCAAGATACCAGGGCAGTCGGCTCAGCGTCGGCTCCGGCAATATCTCGTGGGGTGATGCGATATTCGTGCGCTGATCGGTCATGGCTTCATTGATATGCGTTGCGGTCATTGTTGCGGCGCACGCGGTTGTTTCTCATCCCGTTGTTGCGACGCCCTCCGAGACTCTGGTTCATGCCGTTGCCGAAGCCGTTGGCGGGATCATATTCATCATACTCATCCTCCTCGTCATCATCCTTCTCGGGTATTTCACCGGGCTTGGGTTTCGGCTTGTTTTTCTTTATGTCGAGCGGTTTCTGGGCATCAAGAGGAAGCTCGTAGACATTCCAGCTCTGAACGACGTCCCAACGCTGCTTCAGCGGTATCTTCTTCGGGTAATAATACACCTCCTCGGGCTGGATGCCTTCGGTCAGTGAGCCGCCGTCGTAGAGTCCGTTTCCGTTGCGGTCGATGAAGAGCCGGGCATAATACGTATTGGGCAGCGTATGGTCAAACACCGCTTTGCCGCCCTCCACCGGCTTGCGTTTGAGAGGCATATCCGACGCCGAAAGCAGTTCCACTACAGCAGCTACGGAGTCGAGGCCCACGATATTGAATGTGATAGTAGAGTAGTCGCTTTCCTTTCTGACGCTGAATGTCTGGCTGAACGGTGCG
>CALHWU010000087.1 GCA_938039795.1 uncultured Muribaculaceae bacterium | reverse complement strand
CAAACTCTGGACGGCTATCTTTTTATAGCGCATCTGCTATCGCGGAAGGTTGTACGAGCCTCCGTGTAGAGGTCGTTCTTAATGCAGAGAAGCCCGGTGGAAGCCTGAACGAGTTCACGCATATTTTTGACCGAGCGTTCACGCGGCAAAAATTCAGTGCGATAGTAGCGGAGATTGTTGTCGGCAAGTCCGGCAACTTCTTCTCCGTTTGGTTTCGTATAGCCAACAATAATATTACGATTTCGAATATACGTTACATCTTCGCAGATATTATTTTCGTTATTTGTGCATAATATGCATTGACGATGTCCGTTTGTTGCTACATTCAACTGCATAGTAGCATCAAGAGTGGTACCAGAACCAGCAAAAAAATCAAGAACTATTCCATTGTTAGGACAAAACCATTCAATAAAAAGTTCTATCATTTTTTCGGGCTTCGGGTTAGTGAACTTACCTGATTCTCCTAAAATGTTATTTAGATATTCCGTTTGTTCGCTACCCATTCCGAATTCAGGTAGCAATGAGGGAGGAGTTGTAACCCCACGCTCTTTGCGACACTTAATCTTTCCTGTTGAATTAAAATAAAACTCGATAATTCGCTGACCTTTCGTATCGAGAGTTTCTTGCCCTGCAAACCAAGATGTCATTTGCTTCTTTTGGGTCCAACCCGCAGACAAAGTAACCGGGAAACGAGTTATGCCATTTTGAGCTTCAAAAACACCCTCAACAACAGTAACTTTTTCGCTATCACCATAAGTGCCTGAAAGAATTGTTCCATCAGGAGCTTCAAATTTGGTGCCAGCAGGGAACGTAAATTCAGAAGCAGGGTTTTTAACAGATATTTTTTTCATCGCACCGGCTTCAATGACACCATCAGCTTTTGATAGTACATTTTTAATTTTACGCTTACATTTTGCATAAACAAGAATGTACTCGTGGTATTTCTTGAATGTTCCTTGCTGTTGAGAGTGTTGCTTATTCCAAATCAGACATCCCAGAAAGTTCCAGTTATCGGGATTTGAAGAATACTCAAACACTTCATCACACATAAGTTTTAGCTGTGCAAAACTATAATCATCAATGGAGATGAACATTACACCTGTCTCGCGAAGCAATTTTTGTGCGATAGAAATTCGCTTTTTTAGGAAAGATAGCCATTTGCTATGGCGAAAGGTATCCTCCTTATCAACATAGTTATCGTTATACTTGAACTCATCGTCTTTGCCAGTGTTGTAAGGTGGGTCGATGTAGATAACATCAATCTTGCCCGCGTGGGTGTATGAGAGCTCCGTGAGCGCGGCGAGGTTGTCGCCCTCAATTATGAGGTGATTTGGAGCGTCGGGGTTGTCCGATATAATAGGGTGGACTTTATCGTCGTTGCGCTCGACGAGGACAGGAAGGTCTTCGCGAAGATGTTCCTCGATGTCTTCGGGCTTTTCTTCCCATACAAGCCCATACTTTTTATGTCCTCGTATGAGTTCAAGCAGCGCGGTTTTTTCCTCGTTGCTCAACCCATCAAGGTTTTGGATTTTCCGAGCCAAATCAGTCTTATTCATGGCGACCGATTAAGGTTAGTTGTCGCCAATACCCCTCTGCGACTGGTGAATAAAAAAAGGAGTGGGTATCTGTACCGTTGCTATTCTTCGGACAGGGAACCTGGCAGAACCATGACAGCCGAATAACAACGCAGAACCCACGCCCATGCAAATACCCCAAACCCACTCCATGCCGGTTAAGGCACAGAATGAGCCCGGATAGGTAAATACATACCCGTGAGCGTCCACTTTGCGATTTTCTTGACTGTCGTTCTTAAACTGCCAGGTTTTCGTCCGACAAGATAAAGCGCGAGTAAACGCCTTTTCTTTCAATTACCTCCCGCCTCGCTTTCTCTCTCGGAAGACGCACGGCGTGAGTCTGGGTGCAAATTTAGCAATAAATCTTAAACGAAGAATCGCTGGTTGCGAGTAATTTTGTCATACTCGTCAAGAACTCGGCTTTTGCATCCAGCCGTAACTGCAAAAAAATGACGCGAGTGCGAAAATATCACACCCGCGTCAATAAAACTCATAATGGGTTCAGAGCTCGTCCTTCTCGAAGACGATCTCCACCACTTCGCCGCTCTTGTTGCCTTTGTAGTCGAACTTCAGGCCGCGGTCAACGGATTTCACCAGATCGATGAAGGCCTTGTTGGAAGCCTGGTTGATGACGGTAGCCTTCAGATTCTTCTTCGACTCCTCGGCGCCGGCCTTGATGGTGGCCATGTCGGAGAGTTCCTCGTCCACAACATAATTGTAGATTACATAGCCGTCGTCGAACGAGAGACTCATCTCCTCGATACCGGGCATCTTCTGGCCTTTGAGCTGCTCGTTGATCTGTTCAACGGCCACCGAAAGAGCCTTGTCCTTGGCACCGCTGCAGGCAGTGGTGAGCGTCATCATGGCTATAACGGCCACGATAAGCAGATTAGCTATTTTCTTCATATCAGTTGAAATGATTTGTATGCGCAAAAGTACTGATTATTGACAGTTCACACAAATTTTGTTATTAACCGTCATTCCATTTCAAACACAAGCTCGCCGCCCTGCATGATCTCGTCGTGAGTGATATAGCTACGGTCGAGCTGACGGCCGTTGAGCGACACTCTCACAGGCGTCATGCCGTCGCCCTCGCGAACTATCGTGAACGTTCCGCCCGGCACTTTCACACTGGCGCGGCGGAAGTGGGGCCGTCCGAACCAGTAGCGCGCTCCGGCAGGCTCCGTCTGATAGAAGCCGAGCTCCGACATGACGAGCCATGCCGACATCTGTCCGCAGTCCTCGTTGCCCGACAGTCCGGTACGCGTGTCGTCATAAAGCGTAGTCAGCACCCGGTTGGAGAGCTCTGCCGCTTTGTCGGGGCGTCCAAGCATGGAATAAAGGTAGATGATATGATGGCTCGGTTCGTTGCCATGCACATACTGGCCGATCAGACCGGTGATATCGGGCGACACGTTGCCCCGGAGACTCGAATCGGCCGTGAAGAGGGAGTCGAGCCGCTCAAGGGTGGTCTCGCGCGAACCGAATTTTTCGACAAGCCCCTCGACGTCGTGAGGCACAAGCCAGGTGTACTGCCATGCGTTGCCCTCGGTATAGTCGTTGTTGCGGTGATCCACAAAATTCGGGTCGAAAGGCTCGCGCCAGTTGCCGGCCCTGTCGCGGCCGCGGACAAATCCGGTGGCCGAATCAAAATAATTGCGCCATGAGTGACTGCGGATGGTAAATTCCCGGGCCGTGGCCGTGTCGCCCAGCGACTTGGCGGCATTGGCTATGGCAGCATCGGCAATGGCATACTCCATATCATACGACAGAGCCTCGTTGATAGCCTCAACCGGCGTATAACCGAGCCGGCGGCGCTCGCCGAGACCGCGGGTAGTGTCGTTGGCGGTAGCTATCATAGCCTTCATGGCACGCTGCGGATCCACCCCCGGAGTTTTCTTCACCACCGCGTCAGCCACCGGTATGATGCCCGGATTGCCGACCATGCAGTAGTTATCCCATCCCCAGAGGTGCCATACCGGCAGGTGACCCTCCTTCTCGTAGAGATCTATCATGCCGTTGACGATCTCGCCGCTCCGCTCGGGGTCGATGATCGAAAGCAGCGGCATGTGGGTGCGGTAAGTGTCCCAGAGCGAGAGGATGGTATAGGCCGGTTTTTCGCCGGGGTCGTTGAATGTGGCCGGCAGAGTCATCACGTGGTACATGGCCGTATAGAGCTTGTGCAGCTCCACAGTGTCGTCGCTCTCCACCCTGACGCGCGCGAGCTCGCTGTTCCAGATGCTGTCGGCTTCGGCCGCCACGCGGTCGAAATCCTTGCCGTCGGTCTCGGCATGCAGATTGGCTATGGCCGCATCGACGGAATTTGGCGATATGCCTACTCTGACAGTCACCTGACCGCCATCCTTCATGGGCGCGAACGATACGCGGCCGAACCGGTTTTCATAGCCGTGGAGCGTGAATTCCTCTATCGGCTCTGAAAATTCGGCGGCGAAATAGACCGTCTGGCCGTCGGACCATCCGTCGGAAAAGCGGTGGCCGGTGATCATGCGGTCGCTGACCGGCGACATCTCAGTATCTGTCGCCTTGTCCCAGCAGCCGCCGTTCTGCAGGTCGATAACGATGGCCGCGGAGTCGGTGGGAGGGAATGTATAGCGGTGGAAGCCGGTGCGGTTGGTGGCGGTCATCTCGGCGAGAATGCCATAGCGAGTCAGCGGCACGGCATAATATCCGGCCTTCGCCACCTCGCGGGAGCGGTCGGCATAGCTCCACATGCCGCTCTCGGGGTCGTCGTGATTGCCACGGGCGTAGGTCACTTCGCCGACAATGGGCATCAGGGTGATATCAAACAGATCGCCCACTCCGGTGCCCGACAGATGGGTGTGGGAAAATCCGATGACGGTGCTGTCCGATTCATGGTATCCCGAAGTCCAGTCCCATGCCTGGGTGATGCTCGTCGGGCCGAGCTGCACCATGCCGTACGGTACGTTGGCGCCTACAAACACATGTCCGTGGGCTCCGCTGCCTATCGTAGGATCGACATACTGCGTGAGATTCGCCTGCTCTTCATGCCTGCCGCATGCGCAGGCCGCCACAGCCATGGCTGCGGCGGTCAGTGTAATGCTTGAAAGTTTCATTTCTTTGGGTTTGCTCCGAGTTTGAAGTTGAGTTTTCCGCCCTTGAGAAGCTCGTCGTGGCTGACGCGGTATTTCTTGAGAGGCTTGCCGCCGAGGCTCATCGACTGGATATAGATATCGGAGGGAGAAGTGCGCTCGGCCTCGATCGTGAGCCTGCGGCCCTCGGGGAGATCGATCTCCACCTCGTCGAAGACGGGCGACGTCAGCGTGTAGAACGGCTCGCCCGGGCAGTCGGGATAGAGCCCCATCATCGAGAAGATGGCCCAGCCCGACATGGTGCCTGTATCGTCATTGCCCGGTATGCCGTCGGGCTTTGTGGTGAAATATTTGCCGAGCAGACGGCTGACCTCCTTCTGGGTGCGCCACTCCTCTCCGCCGAAACGGCTGAAGAGATACGGGTAGGCGATATCGGGCTCGTTGGCGGGATCATAGAGAGCGCTGTCCATCACCATCTGAAGCTTGTCGACAAACTTGCGCTTGCCCCCCATCAGCTTGGCGAGCCCCTCCACATCGTGGGGCACGAAGAAAGTATAGTTCCATGCGCTGCCCTCGTGGAATCCGGGAACGACCTCGAAATTCTCGCCCTGACGCGGATTGAACGGAGTGAGGAAAGTGCCGTCGGCGAGTTTCGGCCGCAGTGTGCCGCTCTCCTTCGAATAATAGTTCTTGTAGCCGAGCGAACGCTGGCGCAGCTGACGGGCAAGCTCGGTGTCGCCCCGCTGCTCTGCGAGCCATGCCAGTGCGGCGTCGGCCACATAATACTCCAGTGCGTGGGATACGGAGTTGTCGCCCGACATGTCGCCCGAATATGCTCCGAGCGGCACGTAAGCCTTCTCAAGATACATGTCGATGTCGGGACGCATCGGATTGTCCTTGCCCTGTGTCGTGGCCGAGCGTTTCATGGCCTCGTAGGCGGCGTCCATATCAAACTGTGTCAGCCCCTTGCGCCATGTGTCCACTATCACCGGGAGCGACGGGTCGCCCTCCATAGTGAAGGTTTCGCGGCCATACAGCTCCCATTTCGGCAGCCATCCCCACTCCTTCGACATGTCGACCATCGAGCGCACCATGTCGAGCTGACGCTCCGGATAGACGAGCGTCATCAGCTGGTGAAGGTTGCGGTAGGTGTCCCAGAGCGAGAACACGGTGTAGCGGTCATAGTCAGCGTGGCCGTTTTCGGCGCTCTCCATCTTGGGATACTGGCCGTTGACGTCGTTGAGCACGTTGGGATGGATCAGGGCGTGATAAAGCCCGGTGTAGAACACCCGCTTCTGCTCGTCGGTGCCACCTTTCACGCGGATCCGTCCCAGATCGTCGTTCCAGGTCTTTTTGGCATTGGCGGCTATCCGGTCGAAGGTCAGTCCGGCCTGCTCCTTGTCGAGATTCTCGCGGGCATTGGCTATCGACACGAACGATACGCCCATCCTGACCTCTATCTGCTCTCCAGGCTTGAGGTCATCATAGGTGTACCAGTAGCCGATGTCGTCGCCCGACAGCTCGCGGCCATACTTCGTATAGAGCTTGTACCGGCCGTTGTCGGGATCCCATGCGGCCTCAGGCCCCTCCATCTTGCGCTGCATCTTCCAGTAGCCCTGCGACGAGGGAACCTTGCTGACGCGCATCACGAAATAGATCGGGAACACTGCCTGGGCATTGTAGCAGAACGTACCCATCAGTTTCGAGCCCTCGATCTCAGTCGGGCTCACCCGGCGCACCGTGGCGCCGCTCTCATTGGTCAGTCCCTCGCCGAGATTGATCAGTATGTTGCCTCGTCCGCCGGGGAATGTATATCGCTCGGCCGAGCTGCGCTTTGTAGCCGTCACCTCGGTCAGTATGTCGTATTTCGTCAGGCGGTTGCCGTAAAAGCCCGGCGTGGCGGTCTCCTCGGTATATGTAGAGCCGTATTTGTGATAGTCCGGCTCCAGATCGCCGGTGGTGGCCATCGTCAGGAGCGAACCCAGTTCGGGACAGCCCACTCCGCTGAGCGTCACATGGGCATATCCGGTGAAAAACTTGTTGTTAAATTCATAAGGGGTCGACCACCATCGTGCATCCTTGTCATACACGTTCTCCGAAGAGCCCATCACGTTGAAAGGCACCACCGACATCATACCGTTAGGCACTATGGCTCCGGGATTTGTGGTGCCGAAATTGGTCGTGCCGACGAAAGGATTCACGTAGCCCGTGTAATCCTCGGCCGATGCCACACCTGCCATGCCTAACGTCAGTATGGCGGCCATGGCTTTTGTTCGCAGTTTCAGCATATCTGGTTGATTATGGATTTTGTTTTTCAGGTTAATTTCCCCAAAGTTACAAAATTCCGCGCCACCCTGCAACTTAACTACCACCTAAAAGTTTTTTGCCGGACTATTAGAAAGCAAAATCAAGAACTGCACGCACGTTTCGCCGTGAATTTATTGATGACATTATTGATATTTTATTATTTTTGCAGGCAGGATATATGACTGATTAAGCAAAAAGACAACATGATAATCAGACCGGAACAAGAATGTGACTACGATGAGATCCGTTCGGTTGTGAAGAGATCTTTTGCCGGTGCAGAGCATACAGATGGCGATGAGTATAATCTGATTGACCGACTGCGCCGTACGGATGAATACGTCCCCGAGCTCTCGCTTGTGGCAGAAGTGGATGGCCGTATCGCCGGATACGCCATGTTTTCCAGGATACGCATCGCGACGTCCGAGGCCATAGCGCTGGCCCCATTGGCAGTGCTTCCTGAGTTTCAGAGCCAAGGTATCGGCAAGACGCTGATAGCGACCGGTCATCACATAGCCCGTAAGGCCGGTTTTTCATGTTGTGTGGTTCTCGGCTCTCCCGACTATTACTCTATGAGCGGTTATCTCCCGGCATCAGGCTATGGGATAGCGCCGCCATTTGATGTGCCGCAGGAATATTATATGGTTTGTCCCCTGAATCACCCGATTCCATCAGGCACAGTCCACTACTCGCCTGCTTTCGGACTGTAAAGTGGCTTCCCGCCTTAATACATCGCTTACGAAAATGCGCTTTTGCCTGCTATCGCCGATCCACGACTCACCGTTCGACACATCGCTTCATCCCCAAAGAACTGATGCCTTTTGAGAGGAACCATGCTTCATCGTCGGGATAAGATAAGAGGTGGATCCAGGAGTAGTGAGATCGTTTATTGAGACAAGTAAGATCTTTATACGCCACTCCATCTCTCCCGAATGCCGGAGTGTCTGTGAACTTTAGCATTATATCAATTATATCCCAAAACTTAATTTAACAGGCAAAAGAGAGATTACTCATGTACATGTGATTTATACTATAATAACTCCTTAAGCTTTAAATAAGCTTCAATTGATAACTGAAATGTTTCCTTATCACCATCAGGCTTATCAGGATGATACTTTATTCTTGCTTTCTTATAAGATTCTTCTAAGTCTTCTTTAGTGAAATCTTCTGGAAGATTTAAGACCTTACGATAAGGAGAATAGTCTACAGGTACAAAATAACGTTCTATATCATCCCATGTAATAGGTCGGCGAGGATTCTCACTAGCTATTGGTACGGTTCCTTTCATTATTTTTATTTGTTTGATTATACATTGTATTTCCTATTCCTCAGCCGCCAACGACAGTCGCATTCTGCTAAGCCACTTGACAGCCTTGTTCCAGTCGACAATAAACTTAAAAAGTAGTCATATCATTGTCTACATCAGCCTACATAGTGTTTTCACACTGCTTTTGACCATTTTGGAGATATTTTCTGATCAGTCATAATAAATCCCAACCAATCCTTGATCTGGATTGTTTTCCGCATTCATCGTTGGAATAAGAAGCGGATCCAGGAGTAGTAGGGCCGCTTTCGGAGATAAGTGAGATCCCTTCCGTATGTATACGCCTCTCTTTCAAACGAGATATTATAGTATGCCTCTTTCCAGCTGCTGTATTGCAACCGGCGTATACATAATTCTATCAGGTAGAGGATATAAAACGGCACGAAGAGCAGTTCACGCTGCTGTGCAGTGTGGATTCGCTCATGATTGATTACATACTTATCAATCCAGCTTGGATCTCTCGTCCAAAACGTCCCGAACAGGTTCACACAGATCCCCTTCGGTATCAGTCGGCTTGTGATTATCATTCTTTTCTTGCTCGCAGTTTTTTAGATGATATTCATACGCTTTTTTTGCCTGCTCCAGCAGTTCCTTTGATTTTTCTGGAGTTAAACGTAAAATTCCCATATTATTTATATGTTACAGGAATCGGTATTACCAATTCCCCGTTGATTAATTCAATTGGATCTCCACCCAGTTTCGTTATGTAGTCGTTTACAGTTTTTAGATTTTTAGGAGTTGGATTAGTTTACCTCTTAAGAACGCCTGCAAAAGAGAAAGAGGTTCTCTGAACTTTCATAATCTGTCATTTATAGCTCAGAACATCCACTGACAGGCAAATGGATGATTACTCATGACATGAGTTAATTGAAAATATTCTTATCGGTAGCATATAAAAGAACAGGTTTTTTAGCATCTCCCTTCACGTTAAGAATAACGTCAAGCGTATTATCTGAGACTGTAAAACATCCCTGACTTAACGGCAAACATGGAAGGCCAACTATAGAAACGTCAGGCAATCCGTTATGTATAAGTATTCCTCTTGCATAAGCATTCGAATTTGTAAGATCCAACCCGTGAAGTTCAATCGCATTAAGATTGTACTTGAAAGTTTTCCTTGACACACCAAGCTTGTAATGTCCAAGACTTGATAGGTTACTACCAATTTCATTACTGAATTCAGGCTTAAAAGCACAGTCAAAGCTTTTTCCTATACCATGCGCGCATAGACCAGATACATCAATTCTATTATTGTTGATGTCAACTATAAATAGTCTTTCCTTCCCAGAATAGATAGAAAAATCTACTACAATACAATAGCATGTATCAAGTCCGTTTCTTTTGCAGTACTCCTTCAACTCAGAGCATAAGTCTGAGTTTATAGAAGTCTCACCAGACCGTCCCCAAGCCACTGACGTGGCAAAGAGAACTAACAAGCCAACTGATAGAACAGCGAGGCGCTTCAACACTTTTTTCATAGATCTGGAGTTTGAGTGAAATTCAGCCCCGAAAAGTCCTGCAATGAGGTGTCTTTATAGATTATTCTCTCACCAAGATTTATCTCTACAAAGTCATGATCTTTGAAAAACGGCCTGTATTTGTCAGGGAGAATCTTCTGAGCAACATTATTCAGATCTATTCCGAAAAGATACACTTTACCGACAACGGGGTTAGCATAATACGGAAGCTGCTTGGTCTGGAACGCATGATTGATGATGGCGGCCGTCAGTTGAGCATACCCGACACAATTCGCTTTGCCTTCGGCGATATGGTTTTTAGCGGAAAACGCCAGCATGCCGCAAGCCATCTCCGAACAGTTCTCGATAATATCCCGAGGATTATCAGTGCCGTCACACGCCTCTTCCACCCGCTTTTTCAGCTCTGCCGAGAGAACGTATGCCGCCATATCCCTGTCTCTTTCTTTCTCTAATTTGATTTGAGAGACAAGGAATACTGCACATCCCACACAGATCAGTGCCGTCACCAATACTTTAACGACCTTTCTTTTGCGCATAATGGCTTTTCCAATCCTCTTCAGTTATCAGACCTGACCATTCTATATCAGGAAGGCCGGAACAAAGAATCTGATGCATTCCTTTAAGTCGCAATAATATAGCACTATATTTCTGTCAGAGCATAAATTTTATACTGGACAATCATGCCTTTGACTTCATCGTCTTGACCGTTTTCGAGACACTTCCTCACATAATCGAAAACTTTTTGCTCGGCATTGAGATTGTTATGCAACGTCGTAGCAGAGCCATTCATTAGCATGGTAGCCTTTGGATCTTTATTGTTTACTACGAAGCCGCTTCCCATTATTCTCACTTTGAAGCATTTGCCTCTCACTGCTTCCCAAAATTCAGATGCATGCCTGAATTGGTCAGAAATACGGCACTCATTTCTATCTTTGAACTTTATAGTGCTGTACATCGCCGTTTTCATATCTTCGGCCCTTGCCACTCTTGAGAGTTGAGTGAACCAAATGCTTTGTCCTGATTGATTCTTAATCGAGAATTCTGCGTTTTTACCCTTGAAATGCGGCTCAGCGAATTCAACGATTTGAGCGTCTTCCAACCATCTGCGACATCCGTCTACAATCCTTATTGCAGGTGTTCTTGACAGAGACGCATCGGTCGCTTTGTCCATCTTTTGTAAATTTTGCTCTGCCAATTTTTGCCTAGTTTTTACATCCATAATAACTGACTTAAATTATAGTTTATACTGTCTGATGATTATAATCCCAATGCAGAACATTTTATCTCATAAATTTGTCCTTTCATATCTTTCATTTCATATTTATCATCATTAGTGTCCACTAAAAAATCATAAGAGTTCTTTGGAATTATTGAAATTCAATTTGTTATAGCCGATTTTGGTGCGCAACGATTTGAAATT
>CALHWU010000086.1 GCA_938039795.1 uncultured Muribaculaceae bacterium | reverse complement strand
GGCTTTCGCCACCAACTTCAATCCGGAGATCAACATACGCGAGATCACGCAGAACGGCCGTTATTATCAGGACGGCAAGTGGGTGACAACGGGGCCGCTCGAGATACACCGCAATCTGACCTATCCCAATATCGGCGGCCGCGAGTCGTATCTGCTCTATCACGAGGAGCTCGAAAGCCTCGTGCAGAATTTCCCGTCGATAAAGCGCGCACGCTTCTGGATGACATTCGGGCAGGAGTATCTGACCCATCTGCGCGTGATCCAGGATATAGGCATGGCCCGTATCGACGAGATCGACTACAACGGCACCAAGATCGTGCCGCTGCAGTTCCTGAAGGCCGTACTTCCCAATCCGCAGGATCTCGGAGAAAACTATCATGGCGAGACGTCTATCGGCTGCCGTATCTCCGGCCTCGACAAGGATGGCAAGCATCTTACATACTACATCTACAACAACTGCTCGCATGAGGAGGCCTACCGTGAGACCGGCATGCAGGCCGTCAGCTACACCACGGGCGTTCCGGCCATGATAGGCGCCATGATGTATCTCAAGGGGCTATGGAAGAAGCCCGGAGTGCATAATGTCGAGGAGTTTGATCCCGATCCTTTCATGGAACAGCTCTCTCTGCAGGGACTTCCCTGGCACGAGGTGCTCAATCTTGATCTGGAGATGGACTGATCCACGTCTCCGTAGCAGACACAAACATAGACAGTCGGCCGCATCCTGTTGCTCTATCCAGAGCCCGGATGCGGCCGCGTCTTATGGGAACAAACCGGTTATTCTTCGGGAAGAATTTTCAGATGGTCGTGGGCATTCATGCGGTATCGACCCATGGTGCCGGTGGAGAGGTTTCTGACTGTGAAAGTATAGTCGCGGATGTCGAGCAGATTGGCCGGCCCACCTTCGTAGGCTGCCATTACGGCTTCTTCCACATTGTGGTAGCCCGATCCCTGATAGTCGGAGACGGTCTTGCCGTTGATGTCGTTGATTTCTACTCTGACGTCATCTATTGTTTGCAGACGGTTGTTCATGATGCGTTATGTTGGTTGGATTTGACAGACACATAACGCACATGCAGGCTTTATGGTTCAGAGCTGGAAAGCGTCAATCGTGCGTCCGTCGGCTCCAAGCACGGTCACGCTCATGCTGTCGCCTCGGCGGCGAAGCACAGTCACTGTCGCGCCGTCGAGGTCGTAACCGCCTCCCACAATGACCGGAAACGGATTCTCGCCACGCTTTGGATCAATGCGGTTGTATTCGTGGACATGGGCTGTAATATTGATGTCAAACGGCGCTTTCGACAGCAGTGGAGCCCAGAGCTGGGTGCATGGCTGGTAGCTGTCGGTGTTGCCCCACACGGGTATATACACCCATGTGGTGTCGGGTTTGTCCTCTCCGCAGTCGAGTGTGACGAAGCGTGTGTCGCCCCAGTTGAACGCGCCGTAGGTGAGTTCGTCGTTACGGTCCACGAGTGATGTCGAAAAGACTGCGCAGGCCGATCGAATAGGCGTTGCGTATCTCATGGTTGCCTCTGATGAATACGCCCGGACGGTCGGCGAGTCCGAACGCGTCAGCCATAAGATGGATGTTCATGCACCGCCTCCTGACCTCCGATGAGCTGTCGCACGGAGAGAGTGTTGATGGTGTCCGTGCCGTATTCCACTGAGCTTGTGCATAGCGGCCGTGTCTGGTACATTACGGTCACCGCACCATCCTGGCTCATGTTCTGCAGATATGGCTGGTGGTATATGATCCGATCGGCCGGTGTGGGCAGATAAATGTCAGCTACAACAGGCCGGTGATCGCTTTCCACCGGAGCCTCCACCACCCGGTAGCCGCGGCCTCTTGCTCCGGAATCCTTGCTGATCATTATGAAATCGATCTTTTCCTTGGGTTCTGGTGCGGGAAATGTCGGCTTGTCGTCGCATACTCTGGTGAAACTCTCTTCAAGATGCTTTATCACGGGGGAGTCGGGATATGAATTGAAATCTCCGCACAGTATCAGCGGTTTGCCGGCAGCCCTGGCTGCATCTCTGATAATGGCTACAGAGGCCTCGGCGTCGGCAGGCGTCAGCGACAGATGCGTGCATGCCGCCACATAATCCGGAAATTCAGCGATAAGGAGAGCGCGTGCCTCCTCCCGGCCAGGCAGAGCGACTTTCTTCACGCTCAGGGGCTCTTCGCGGCTCAGCATGCCTATGCCGTATTTGCCGCCGTCGTAGTCTATGGCCGGAGCGAAAGTGGCGTGCATGCCGGTGGCTGCTGCCAGATCGCCGAGCACGTAGCGGCCTCCGCTGCGTCCGGTCACGCTGTCTACCTCCTGTACGGCCACAACGTCGGGGTGCTGGCGCAGTATGACGTTGGCGGTGCGGGCTATGTCGCGCTTATTGTCGTATCCCACTCCGTTTCTGACGTTGTAGCTCATGATTTTCGCCTTCAGCGGCTCCTGGGAAGCTGCAGGAACGGCAGCGGCGAGCACTGCGGCCGCCGCGATAAAAATCCTGAATGATCTCATCATAAATGTGTGAATGGTTAATAGTCGGAGAACAGTGTGGGCTTGATGACAATGCCCACTCGGAGCTGTGTGTGGAATTCCTTGTAGGCGAGCAGACCCTCCCCGTAGCCGTTGTAATACTGCAGGAAAAGATACTGGTTGTCGCGTGGGAATATCCTGTAATTAAGCTCTATGATCGTATTGTAGTTGAGTCGCCATCCCTTGCGCTTGGTGAGTATCACCGAGGCGCCGAAGCGTCGGTTGAGGGTGGTGAACGACGTGCCCACCTGGTATATGCCGCAATAATCGAGTATGTCTTTGTTTTCCGCGCCGTCGATGATGGGTATCCAGAATTTTGCATGCACCTGCACCTGCGGCCCTATGATTATGTTTCCTCCGAACGATATCTTGTTCCATGAACGTGAGGCCGTCCCGTCGCGGCCGTTGCTCTCATGTTCGGCCAGCAGGAAGGCTTTGCCTATATACCGGTTTTTGACAAACAGCGGTTTTGCAAGTCCGATACCCGGGTTGAAGTTGAGGTCGGTCATGGGCATTGAGTTCTCAAGCACGTTCCAGAAGCACTTCTGGGTGTAGAACAGGAAGAGATAGCTGTGGAGCGGCATCACCTGCTTGGTGAGACGCTGCGATATGGATATCTGGAATTTGATATTGGAATTCTCTTTGGTCGGACGTTGTCCCACCGAAGTGCCGAAAATAAAGTAGTTGTCTTTGTAGAGACCGAAATACGGGCCGTCATCGAAAGCCTTTCTGATACTGTCGGAACTGATGACACTGCCAGCTACCGAATCTGTACGGACTATCTGTGAGCGTGCGTCGATACATCCAGCCGCAGCCAGAATGGCCACGCAGACAGTAATGCGTATATAATATGATATTGGATTCACTGTAGGGTGAAGGGAAAATGACATGGTGGTGGATATGGTAGTGCAAATTTAATGTAATTTTCGTTGAATGCTGGTCTGAAGGCGCCATTTTTATCATTCTTCGGGTTAAAAGCGAAAAGAATGAGTAATTTTGCATTCTGAAAAGAAAAGCAAATGCTATGAAAGAGATAAAGAACGAAGAGTTTGGCGGTGAGAGGCCGTTGTTTGCCTCCCGTGGCCTGAAACTTGAAAATGTAACAGTCCATGCCGGCGAATCGGCGTTGAAGGAGTGCAGCGACATAGAGGCCGTCGGATGCACGTTTGAGGGAAAATATCCGTTCTGGCATGTCGACCGTTTCCGTATTAGCCGATGCACGTTCACTCCGGGAGCCCGTGCGGCTCTTTGGTACAGTTCGGCTCTGGTGATGACCGACACTTTGGTGGAGGCGCCCAAGATGTTTCGTGAGATGGATGGCCTCAGTCTGTCGGGCGTCAGGATTCCGGATGCGCAGGAGACCCTCTGGCACTGCCGCAACATCATCTGCCGCGACTGCGAGGTGGCCAATGCCGACTATCTCTTCATGCATTGCAGCGATATCCGCATCGACCGCTGGCGTCAGAAGGGCAACTATTCCTTCCAGTATTGCCGCGACGTGGAGATACGCAATGCGCATATCGAGTCGAAGGACGCTTTCTGGAACACCGAGAACGTCACCGTCTACGACTCGGAACTTCACGGCGAATATCTCGGATGGCACTCGGAGAATCTGCGGCTCGTGCGCTGCCACATATCGGGCACCCAGCCTCTCTGCTATGCCCGCAATCTTGTGCTCGAGCACTGTACTTTCGATCCCGACTGCGATCTCGCTTTCGAGGAGAGCTCGCTCAAGGCGGTCATTGACAGCCCGGTGACTTCGGTCAAGAATCCTACTTCGGGATCTATCGAGGCTCCTTCGATAGGAGAGATAATAATTGACGTGAACATCAAGGCCCCGGCCGACTGCAAAATAACCGTAACACAGCAAAAATGAACAAATCGGATTTCGACAGAATCAATCCCCGCCGCAACACGGCGTCGATAAAGTGGGATTCATATACCGAGCGTGAAGTAATACCTCTCTGGGTGGCCGACATGGATTTCCAGACGGCTCCGGTGGTGCGCGAGGCTATGATAAGGCGCGCCGAGAGCGGCGTGTACGGCTATTCGTTTGCCGACGAGGACTACATGGATTCTCTCGAAGGATGGTTCGAGGGGCGCCACGGTTATACGATCGACAGATCGATGGTCATTCCGGTGCCCGGGGTGGTGCCGGCTCTGTCGGCCATCATCAAGGCGCTGGTTAAACCGGGCGAGGGTGTGATCATACAGCCACCGGTCTATAACTGTTTCTTCTCTTCTGTGCGCAATAATGACTGCCTGCTGCTCGAAAATCCTCTGCAGCGCATAGATCTGCCCGACGGACGCTTCACTTACGAAATGGATTTTGACGGCCTGGCCGAACTTGCAGCACGCCCCGACGCGAAGCTGATGATACTCTGCAATCCCCACAATCCGGCCGGGCGCGCATGGCGCGAGGAGGAGCTGGAACAGGTGGCCGAGATATGCCGGGAGAACGGTGTGCGTGTAGTCAGCGACGAGATCCACTGCGAGATCGTCATGCCCGGATGCGAGTATGTGCCTTACGGTACTGTCGACAGGTCGGCCGTCGTATGCACCTCGCCGTCGAAGGCGTTCAATACCGCCGGACTCCATACCTCCAATATCATCTGCCCTGACGCGGCGGTGCGCGAGGCTGTCGACCGTGCGGTCAACGTCAACGAGGTGTGCGACCTGACATGCTTCGGGGTCGACGCCCTCAAGGCTTCATACACTCAGGAAGGAGCCGACTGGATCGACGAACTCTGCGACTATATCTGGGACAACTACCGCTTTTTCGCCGATACGATGGCGAAGCGCCTTCCTCAGTGTCCGGTCACGATGCTGGAGGCCACCTATCTGCCGATGGTCGATGTCAGCGCCATAACCGCATATACGTCGGAGCAGCTTGAGGAGAAGCTGAAGGCCGACTTCGGCGTATGGGTCAACGCCGGCGAGATGTATGGCCGCGAAGGATATCTGCGCGTCAATCTCGCCTGTCCCCGTGCTACTCTCGCCGAGGGACTCGACCGCCTCTGCACAGGGCTTGAGAAGCTCATCGGATAAAAATCCATTCCGGCGATGATAAAGCTTATCCAGTCGGGCGCGCTGCTCTCGCTCCGTCAGCGGCTGCTGCTGACGGCGAGTCTGTCGTGGCCTGCCATTATGGCGCAGCTGTCGAGCATACTCATGCAGTATATCGACGCCGCTATGGTGGGTCATCTCGGCGCCGCCGACAGTGCGGCTGTCGGACTGGTAAGCACCAGCCTCTGGCTCTTCTGGGGCACATGCTCAGCCGCCACGATGGGATTCTCCGTCCAGGTGGCCCACAGAGTCGGTGCGGCCGACTATTCCACGGCCAGGGCTATCCTGCGCCAGGGCATCACGGCCTCGGCAGCTTTCGGGGCTATAGTGGCGCTGATAGGCATGGCCATAGCTTTCCCGCTGCCAGGATGGCTCGGGGGCACGCCAGAGGTCAATCATAAGGCGTCGGTCTATTTCATGGTGTTCGTGGCGGCTCTGCCGGTGCTGACTCTCAATTATCTCGGCTGCGCGGTCATGAGGGCGTCGGGCAACATGAAGGTGCCGGGCGGACTCAACGTCATGATGTGCGCCCTCGACGTGGTGTTCAATTTCCTGCTCATATTCCCATCGCGTGAGGTCACCCTCGGGGGAGTGGAGCTGACGCTCCCGGGCGCGGGACTGGGAGTACTCGGGGCGGCGTTGGGTACGGTTGCGGCAGAGATCGTCTGCGCGGCTCTCGCGCTCTGGTACGTTGCCTGTCGTCAGCGCGGGCTGGCCATATTCGGCCGCAGGGCTACCGACCGCGGTTCGTTCCGTCCGCGCCGCAAGGTGATGCGCAATGCCTTGAAAGTATCTGCGCCGATGTCGCTTGAGCATGCGGTGATATGCGGAGCGCAGATCATGGTCACAGTCATCGTGGCTCCCCTCGGAGTGATGGCCATAGCCGCCAACTCGTTTGCCGTGACGGCCGAGGCACTATGCTACATGCCCGGCTACGGACTGGCCGATGCTGCCACCACGCTGACGGGTCAGAGCTATGGCGCGGGACGTCTGCGGCTCGCCCGTCAGTTTGGCTATCTGACCGTAGTTCTCGGCATGATAGTAATGACCATAATGGGTTGCGTCCTCTGGGTATGCGCTCCGGCCGTCATGGAGCTTTTCAGTCCGGTCGGTGAGATATGCCGGCTCGGCACAGAGGCGCTGCGCATCGAAGCCTGGGCCGAACCGATGTTCGCCGCATCAATAGTGGCTTATGGCGTGATGGTCGGTGTTGGCGACACAGTGGTGCCCGCGGTGATGAATTTTTCGAGCATCTGGCTTGTGCGTCTTCCCATAGCTGCTCTTCTTGCGCCCACCATGGATCTGGCCGGAGTATGGCTGGCCATGTGCATAGAGCTTTGTTTCAGAGGCGCCATATTTCTGTGGCGTCTGATATCCGGCGCGTGGCTGAGACATGGCCTCGACACTTCGGGCGAGCCCGGTCCTCCCCCTCAGCCAGATCCTAATGTATGACAGACTTTAATTTGTTTTGAAATGGATTTCAATGAAATAACCCGGCGGATCATAGCCGGCGCACGTATCAGCGATGAGGAGGCATATGCTCTCGCCGACACCTCCTCGGAGTCACTTCCCGACCTGTGGAAAGCGGCCGAAAGAGTGACTGAGGCGCTCGTGGAGCGGCGTTTCGACACGTGCTCCATAGTCAACGCCCGGAGCGGACGCTGTCCGGAGGACTGCAAATGGTGCGCACAGTCGGCGCACTATTCCACCGGCGCCGACGTATATCCGGTGATCGGCCGCGAGCGGTGCTTGGAGGCCGGCCGGCGCAGCCGCAGCCACGGCATAGGCCGCTTTTCGCTCGTCACGAGCGGACGGGCCATGCGTGGCGAAGAGCTTAATAAGGCATGCGGCCATATCGAGGCTCTCCGCGATGAGGGCGGTCTCGGCCTGTGTGCCTCTATGGGGCTGCTCGGGCCGGAGGAGCTGCGGCGTCTGCGCGAGGCCGGAGTGACCCGCTATCATTGCAATCTGGAGACGGCACCGTCGTTTTTCGGCGAATTATGCTCCACACATACCACGGAGCAGAAGCTCGCCACGATCGAGGCAGCGCGCGCCGAGGGGCTGGAGATATGCTCGGGCGGCATTATCGGCATGGGCGAGACGCGCCGCCAGAGAGTGGAGCTGGCGCTGACACTCCGCCGTATCGATCCGGTGTCGATCCCCATCAACATACTCTGTCCCATTCCTGGCACGCCGCTGCAGGATGCTGCTCCTCTTACGGAGGACGAGATCATCACAACGGTAGCGCTTTTCCGGCTGATTCATCTCAAGGTCACCCTGCGTTTCGCAGGGGGCAGGGCGGCGCTCAGCCGCGAGGGGCAGCTGCGTGCCATACGCGCCGGCATCAACGGAGCCATCACCGGCGACATGCTGACTACCACGGGTTCTACCGTAGAAGCCGATCGGAAACTTGCCGCCGACGCCGGCCTTGAATTCTGAGATAATTCCGACGCATTATGGACGACAAGGAAAGATACAAGGGACATCTTAATCTCTGCGAAATAGATCTGTCCGGCCAGATGGCGATCTCCTCTGCGCGTGTGCTGATAGCCGGAGCCGGAGGCCTCGGCTCTCCTGTGGCGCTTTATCTCGCTGCGGCCGGCGTCGGAACGATAGGTATTGCCGACGCCGATAGGGTCAGTCTCAGCAATCTTCAGCGCCAGATAATGCATGGCACTGCCGATGTCGGCTCCAGAAAGACCGACAGCGCCTGCAGGGCCATGAAGCGCATCAATCCGGCCGTGCGGGTGGTGGAGCATCCCATGATGATAGACGCAGAAAATATCGTGACGCTTCTTGACGGCTACGATGTAGTGGCTGACTGTACCGATAATTTCGCTACCCGCCTGCTTCTCAGCGACACCTGCGCGCGCATGGGGCGGCCGCTCGCCTATGCGGCCGTCGACCGCTTCAGCGGACAGCTTTTTACTCAGCTCCCGGGTCATCGTACGCTTCGCGACATATTCGGCCCGGAGCCGCGCGACGTCGCCGACTGCGGATGCGCACGGCGCGGAATACTCAATGCCGCTGTAGGTGTTGCCGGCTCGCTTCAGGCGGCCGAAGTGATAAAGATCATCACCGGAGCAGGCGATCCGCTCGTCGACCGGCTGCTTACGTTTGATCTTATCACTATGGATTTCAGCGTTTTCGACCTGTAGCCGACGGGCGGAAATAGCGAGCCTCGTGTTGCCGTGGCTAAATAAATTTGGCCGTTTCAGATAAAAAGACTAATTTTGCAGCGGGTAAGTCCTACACGACCAGCTCCCCGGGAACTCCGTCAGGTCTTGATCGAAGCAGCGGTACCGGGTCGTAGCGGTGCGATGTAGATAGCTTACCCTTTTTTTATTGCAATAATGAGTGATAATATAGCGATTATCACTCCACTTTGCTCTTCGCCGTAGGGCTGGTCATGTGTAGCGCATTGACAGCTTGTGTCGACGATGTGATCACGAATGAAGACCGTGGCAATCCTATCGGATTCACCACCTCGGTCAATACTCACAGTCGCACCTCGCTGATACATACTACGGAAAATCTCGACTCGTTCCGTATCTACGCCTACTGTCCCGACGGTCTGGAATTTTTCCACGACCTGCTCGTGACCAAGGTCGATCCTGATTCCATCGAGGCCAACTATTATGCCCTCAACTGGATGATCGAGGGAGGCCCGTACTATCCTCCCGACGACTTCGACTTCGGTCTCGGCGGTGTGGGTATCGACAACGGCGGACAGCTCTCTACCGCCTGCCGCGACAACTGGAAGGCTCTCCCCGGTCAGGACTATGCCGATCGCTATGAGATCATACCCTCTCAGCAGTGCCGCCTGCGCGACCCGGGCACGATGAACTCCAAGAAGCTCTGGGTTGGCAAGAAGCAGGGCGATCCCGTGCTGACCAAGGCCATCGACTTCCGTGTGGTTGTGGATGAATGGAACAACCGCGACATACCTGTTGACATGGAAGACTACTATACCTCCGAACAGGGTCACAACAAGAAGAAGTAAAGCCCCGGCCACGTGTAATTCGCAATCCCCATACCGGTAAATCATCAGCCCCCGCGACGGATCCGTCGCGGGGGCTGATGTATAGTTGGTGCCGCTTCCTTAAACAGGAATGTGTAAAATGGTATAAATCAACGTTTTAGGCCTATGGCGTCAAGCGGATAACGGTATACGCTTTCGTTGTCGTCAAGGGCATAGATACAGTTGTCCCTGGCCACATAGGTGATCGAATAGAGGTAGCGGTCAAGAGGCACGTTAGCTATCAGATTGCCCTGATAGTCGAAAATATGCAGAGAACCTGGCCGTTTCTCTGTCTCCGACTGGTCTGCTCCGTTGTCGCAGAGCGTCATGATATACCTGTCGGACAGTGTCGGCGAACGTTCGTAAACTTTACCATCAGCTACAGCGTCCTTGACCGGGACATTCCCGACCGTTGCGGTCAGGCGTGAATAATCATTGAGATCGATGATATTCACTTCGTTGAGAGCTCTCATGGCCAATACAAGATAGCGGCCGTCGGGAGAGATCACCATGTCGCAGTAAAATGCCGTGAACATCGGTGTCAGATCCATGAGAAACAGTTGCTCCCGGTGTATCTGCGTCTGGTCGGCGGCCGAGATAACGCTCAACGCACAGTTGTTGCCTGAAGCGACAATATCGATGATTTTCCCATCGTTGACGACAGCGTTCGTCACCATCGCATCGGTCATTAACGTTGTATCGACTATGCTCTTGCCCTCGCGCAGACTTTTGCTGAGGTTCAGCCCTTTAAGTTGGCCGACGTTGACATCGTTTATCCATATGCCTACGTCATCTCCGTTGTCAAATCTCTGACCGCTTGTCCAGCCGACAGTAAAATCATTTGGTCCCTGGCCACGCACTCCTATGGATGCCAGCGAATCACCCCTCGTGTTATATAACGCAAACATGGCTTCATTGTCGCGTGTCACCATGCATAGAATCGTGTCGGCCGAGGTTATCTTTCCGGCTCCGAAAGCTTCTTCTATAATCTGTTCGCCCCGCAGGGTGTCTGTCAGCTGATCGGTCGGTCTGTAGACTTTGCAGTTCTCGGTGAAGTAGACTTCATTGATTTGTTCTTTTTTCTCGCATGCGCTGAATACAGCTCCCGATATGACGAGCGCTATAGCCGGGACGAGCAGGGATTTCAATTGTTTGATCATGGTTTGTTATGTTGTAATATGGTTTATTATGAACGTTTATGAATTATGCGGGAGCGGTAGGGCCGTTATGGGTTGTTCAGGCGAGCATCGGGGCGATGCGGCGGAGGGCGGCGATGAATGCATCGGCCTCAGCGAAGGTGTTGTAGGCGGCGAAAGAGGCTCTGACCGTGCCGCTCACTCCCAGACGCTCCATCAGCGGCTGGGCGCAGTGGTGGCCGGTACGCACGGCTATGCCGAGCTTGTCGAGCAGCAGGCCGGTGTCGTAGGAGTGGGCATTGCCTATCAGGAACGATATGATGGCGCCTTTGCCGGGGGCTGTGCCGAATATGCGCATGCCGGGTATCTCCTGCATGCGAAGGGTGGTGTATTCGAGAAGACGCTCCTCGTGGGCGCCGATACGCTCCACTCCGGTAGCCTCAAGCCATTCTATGGCCTTGGCAAGGGCGGCGATGTCGACGAAATCGGGCGTTCCGGCCTCGAATTTGAACGGCAGGTCGGCAAAAACAGTGCCGTCAAAACTTACGGTCTTGATCATCTCTCCGCCTCCCTGATAGGGTGGCATCTCCTCAAGCAGCGAGCGGCGGCCGTAGAGTATGCCTATGCCGCAGGGACCATACATCTTGTGGGAGGAAAACACGTAGAAGTCGGCGTCGAGAGCCTTGACGTCGACACGCATGTGGGCTATCGCCTGAGCGCCGTCGACGAGCACTACGGCTCCGGCCTTATGGGCGTCGGCGATCATTTCGGCCACGGGATTGACCGTTCCGAGCACGTTGCTGACCTGAGTGACGGCCACCAGACGGGTGCGCTCGTTGAGCAGGCTGCGGTAGGCGTCGAGATCGAGCACTC
>CALHWU010000085.1 GCA_938039795.1 uncultured Muribaculaceae bacterium | reverse complement strand
CTCGAACCCGCGACCCCGACCTTGGCAAGGTCGTGCTCTACCAACTGAGCTATTTTCGCAAGTCGGTGCAACCGTTTTCCCGATTGCGATGCAAAGGTAGGCATTATTTCCGAACCACCAAAATTTTCACGACAATTTTTTGTCACCTTTTTTCATCATCCTATGCGACATCTCTGATCTACAGACCAATTAGCGCAACAAAAAAAATTGCATGACTGCAGCGGATCAATTTGCTCCACTGGCGGCATCAGCCGCAATCGCACACCACACGGTGGTTGTCGGAATGACATGCGTGCACCGTGCCATCGACGATAATATGACGCGTAGCCATCTCCGCGATGGCGGTCATCTCATGGCTTACGAGAACGACAGTAGTGCCTGAAGCCTTTTGCTCGCGCAGAATATCATAGATACGGTGCTCGAAATGCTTGTCGACGTAACTGAGCGGTTCGTCGAGTATCAGCAACGGCGCTCCGGATATCAGCGCGCGTCCAAGGAGCGAACGCTGCACCTGTCCGCCGGAGAGGCGTCCGATTGACTGCGATGCATACTGCTCCATCTCTATGGTGCGAAGCGTCGCGGCGGTACGGTCGGATATCTCCTCGCGGCTGAGACCACGGCGTCCGAGCAATCCTGAAGCCACCACTTCCGACACCGTCAGCGGGAAATGGGAGTCAATCGCATTTTTCTGCGGAAGATAACCGACATCCATACGTCGGATCCGGGATCCGTCGGCGTCGATATAGTCGACCCTCCCGACTGTAGGCTTCAGCAGTCCGAGGATAATGCGAAGCAGACTCGTCTTGCCCCCGCCGTTTGGCCCCGTTATAGCCATGAAGTCGCCCCGGCATATGTCGAGATCCACTCCCGACAGCACCTGGCGGACGCCGTGACGCAATCCGACGTCCCGAAGAGTAATCAGTTTATGTTGTTGATGATTCATCGTGTCAGTTCGTCTACGAGTTGCACCATGGTCCGGTCCCAGTCAGCTGCCATAGGATTGAACACAGCTTTACGCGCACCGGTAGCGCGGGCTATCGCATCGGATCGTCCCGACTCGTCCATCTGCGGCTGTATGAACATGACGAGCTGACCGGCACTGTCGGGCACGGCGGCTATACGTTCCATCAGTCCGGGGAGCGACAGCTCTTTCCCTCCGCTGCTGAGAGCTATCTGGATCAGGCCGTAGTCACGTGCAAAATAACTCAAAGAGGGGTGCCAGACAAGAAACTGCTGTCCGCACAAGGGCGCCAGACGGGCCGACATAGCGCTGTCGAGCCGGGCGAGATTGCGGTCGAGATCGGCATGACGGCGACGGTAATAGTCGGCATTCACCGGGTCGGCCTCAACGAGAGCATTGACCATATTGGAAGCGATCACGCGCGCGTTGCGCACCGACGTCCAGGTATGCGGGTCGGCTCCCGAATGGTCGTGATGATCTCCGTCAGCATCGTTGTGGAGGTGTGCGTGTCCCCCATCTGTTATAAGGTCGATGCCTTCAGACGTATCTACAATTTTCATCGTCCTGTTGCCCTCCAGAAGCCGCTCTCCGAGGGCATCCTCCCAGGGGAGATGCCCCATTTTCATGTATAGCAGACTTCGCGAAGCGTCGCGCAACGTCGCCAGGGGGGGATCAAAATTTTCAGGATTGGCATCGCCGGGCAATAGCGATTTCACCTCAGCCCGGTCGCCGACAATGCTGTCGAGCAGCCATTTCTGAGGATCGATGCTCACCGTCACGATCGGTCGGGCACTCTTCTTAGCGCTGCATCCGGCCACGGCAGCTACCGCGGCCGCTGCCAGAAGCAAAAGGATATATCTGACTATATCGGTCATTATCAGTTGTTTTTTCGTATCAAATCGGGCCATCGGCCTGCCATATATTTCATTATCAGCGCTCCGACTATGGCTCCGGCCACATCGGCCGCCCAGTCGGCCCAGTCGGCCGAGCGCCCCGCACCCATAGCGTCCTGCACTATCTCGATCACTCCGCCGAGCAGTCCGGACACGAACGCACCTGTGAGCCACGCGCGTCGCGATCCCTTCAACCTGTAGAAATCGAGCGCCAGCAGGGCGGCTATCACGCCGAACATGAGAAAGTGGGCGATCTTATCGGCTCCCGGAAACAGCACGGGCGTTTCATCCGGCAGCGGATCAGGCGCAAGCGTAAGCCACAGCATGCCGGCAACAGCCAGCGCCGACAGCACTACCGGTGGCACACTCATCAGTAGCCTCAATATGTTTTTCCAGAAAATCATGACTGCAAAGTTACAACAACTCCCGCTCAATTCCGTTGCCCCGCCCCTCAAAATTCTCCCTACGATTTATCTCAATTAACAAAAAGCCCCGACAAAGGTTGCAAAAAAGGGGACGCCGGGATCCGGGAACTTACAGATTTTTACGTATCTTTGCCGGATATTTACACATCGTCAGTATTGCAATGTCAGAAAAGCCTAAATTCGCATCTAAAATCGGACTGGTAGCCGCCACGGTCGGTTCAGCCGTCGGGCTGGGAAACGTCTGGCGGTTTCCGGCAGAAACGCAGGCCAACGGCGGCGCAGCCTTCCTAATAATTTATATCGCCTGCGTGTTTCTGCTCGGAGTGCCGGTGATGACAGCCGAATTCGCGCTCGGCCGTGCCGGAGGAAGCGACGCCGTGGGAGCGTTCAAGAATATCGGAGCGCGTCGCCCATGGTGGCTGGTGGGAGGACTCGGCATTCTGGCGAGCTATCTCATACTCATGTTCTACATGGTCGTGGCCGGATGGACGCTCGAATACCTGCTCCAGTCGATAAGCGGCCATCTCTACGACGGCCTTGCATCGGCGTCGGACTCTTCACTCCATTTCACATCGCGCATGAAGGAATTCATAGCCGACGGATGGAATCCATTGACCAACACCTATCTGATGATCATCATCAATCTCGCTGTGCTGGCTCTCGGAGTCCAGAAAGGGATAGAGCGGCTGTCAAACATACTGATGCCTCTGCTGTTTGTGCTGCTCATCATACTGGTAGGAGTAGCCATGACCCTTCCGGGGCTCGAATCCGGACTGACATTCTTCCTGCGCCCGGATTTCTCGAAAATCACCACGGAAGTGGCGCTTAGTGCGCTCGGCCAGGCGTTTTTCTCGCTCTCGCTCGGTATGGGCATACTCATCACCTACGCCTCATATTTCCCGAAGCACACCCGGCTCTGCCGCACTGCGGTGACCGTCAGTTTGCTCGATCTGCTTGTAGCGTTCCTGATGGGCCTGATCATTTTCCCTTCGGTCACCACATTCGGACTGCAGGGCGAAAGTCTGGCGGGAGTCACACTCGTCTTCGTCACTCTGCCTGAAGTGTTCGCCCACATGCCTGCCACTCAGGTGTGGTCGTCGATTTTCTTTCTGCTTCTGACTGTAGCAGCCCTGACATCGACCATATCCATCGCCGAAGTGACCATTGCCTTCCTCTCCGACCGCTTCAGAATAAAACGGATCAAGGCATGCCTTCTGACATTGCTGCCTCTGTTCCTGTTCAGCTCGCTCTGCTCTCTGTCGCAGGGCCCGCTCTCCGATATAACAATCTTCGGCCGCAACATATTCGATTTCCTCGACTTCTTCGCCACCAATCTGCTGCTGCCTGCCGGCTCCATGCTCCTGTGCATCTACATGGGATGGTTCGCTCCACGCCGACTGCTCCGCGACCAGCTGACCAACTATGGCAAGATATCGTCACATATGATCAACATCATTACGGCGATATTGCGCTACGTGGCTCCGCTGCTGATACTGTCAATACTGCTTTCGAGCATTATATGAATGCCTGATGCCTGACGGGAAATTCACATCGACCGAACGCCGCGGGCTGATGTTGCTGCTCGCGCTGCTTGCAGCAGGCATCTGCGCCGTAGCCATTGTGAGAAATTGCGGAAGGACTGACACAGCACCCATCACTGTCGCAGCACCAACCGCGACCGACAACTCCGCCAATATCCAAACCTCTGCCCCCGACACGGCCCGGCATGATACAGGAAAAGGGGAAAAACGGAAAAAAGCAATAAAAAACGGCAGACCCAGAACGCCCGACGGGCGCGAGAGAAGCCATCGCGACGAATCAGTAATCGATCCTCCGGATCACCCGTCCAACTCTACCAATCATCACAGATGACCCAACACGACAAATCCCCCCTCTCTTCAAGAAGCCAGTTTGCTACTCGTTTCGCAGTCATAGCCACCACAGTAGGTTCAGCTGTGGGGCTTGGAAACATATGGCGCTTCCCTTATGAGGCCGGCACTCACGGCGGAGGAGCTTTCATGATACTCTATATCGCATTCATACTAATCATCGGAGTGCCGGTGCTGACGGCCGAATTCATAATGGGACGCTCCACCCGCTCAAACATATTCGGAGCATACCGTGCGCTCGCTCCCGGCAAACCATGGTTTCTTGCAGGATATATAGGCATCGTGGCATCGATGACCATTCTCAGCTTCTACTCGGTGGTGGCAGGATGGACCCTCGAATATTTCGTACAGTCGATCACGGGATCACTCTCCAGCCTCGACAGCGAGCAATACCATGGCCGATTCCTCAGTCTGGCTTCTGACGGAGTGCGCCCGGTGGTCTGGACCGTGCTGTTTCTGGCCATGAACTTTTTCATAGTCGTGCGCGGTGTAAACAAGGGCATTGAAAAGATCTCCAATCTGCTTATGCCCACGCTTTTCATACTGCTTATAATATTCTGCATCAGATCACTGACATTTCCAGAGGCCTCGCAGGGCCTCAGCTTCCTATTCAACCCCGACTTCTCACAGATCACTCCGTCCGTAGCTCTCGGCGCTATGGGACAGGCATTCTTCTCACTCTCGCTCGGACTCGGATGCATGGCCACCTACGGATCATATTTTTCACAAAGCACTCCACTGCTCCGCAGCGCGGCCACCACAGCCTCTCTCGACACGGTTGTGGCCATCCTCTCCGGCATCATCATTTTCCCGGCTGTATTCACATTCTCCGTATCTCCGGCAGCCGGTCCCACCCTGATATTCGAAGTACTTCCGTCGATATTCCATTCGCTGCCGCTCGGACCGCTGTGGTCGGCACTGTTTTTCTTCCTCCTGATACTGGCCTCACTCACCTCCACGATATCCATGTCGGAGACAGCAATAGCTTTCTTTATCGAGGAGCGCGGCATGAGCCGGAGAGCCGCCACAATGACCAACGCTGCGATAGCACTCGTATTCGGCACCCTGTGCGCGCTGAGTTTCGGCCCGCTCAGCGGAGTAAAAATATTCTCGCTCAGCATATTCGACGCATTCGACTATCTGTCGTCAAACATTCTCCTGCCGGTGGGAGGACTCATAATCGCCCTGTTCACCGGATGGGTGATGCCACGACGCGTCATCAGAGAGCAACTGTCGCCGACGCGCCGCATGACTATGGTGACCCTCAGCCTGCTGCTGCGCTATGTGGCTCCGGCGGGCATAATACTCGTATTCCTGCGATCCATTGGAATAATATAAGCTCAATCAAGCCTTCGACATGACTACAACGCAGTTCATTCCTTTCTCTCTCCGCCTGCCCCGACGCCTGCTGGAAATCGGACGTCCGCAGGTAATGGCAATACTTAACGCAACCCCCGACTCCTTTTATGCGGCATCGCGTGCCGAAGGAGCCGAAGCCATAGCAGAACGTGCCGCACGGCTCATTGCCGACGGAGCCGACATGATCGACGTGGGAGCCTATTCATCGCGCCCGGGAGCCGCGGAAGTCACCGAAGAGGAGGAGACAGAGCGACTTCTGACAGCCTGCAGAGCTGTCAGAAGCGTAGCCCCCGACATACCCCTGTCGGTCGACACTTTTCGTGCGGAGGCGGCAAGGATAGCCGTAGAGGACGGAGGAGCCGACATAGTCAACGACATCACCGGCGGCGAAGATCCCGGGATGCTTCCGACAGTGGCGCGTCTGGGGGTGCCCTACATCGCCATGCATATGCGCGGCACCCCGGCCACCATGCAGACTCTCACCCGATATCCCGACGATGACCCGACAGGCGAGATAATAAGCCGTCTGTCGGACGTAATAGAACGCTGCTCGCTGCTTGGCATAGCCGACGTTATAGCCGATCCTGGACTCGGCTTCGCGAAAACCCTTGAACAGAATTACCGCGTCCTACGCCATATTCCTCTGATAGCCGAAGCTCTCGGGCGCCCGATACTCATCGGCCTCTCCCGCAAATCCATGCTCACTAAAGCACTCGGCATCGCGCCCGAAGACGCACTCGCCGCCACCGTCACGGCCGACACCATCGCGCTTATGGGAGGAGCCTCGATAATTCGCGTCCATGATCCGAAGGAAGCATCGCAGAGCATCAGATTGCTTGAGTTGCTTAAAAATTCGTAACTTTGCCGTCGAGAATCATTCACAACTCCTTATTCTGACTGTCCATGGATCCATTTACCATCCGCGACGTACTCGACATAGCCCTCGCAGCCCTGCTCCTGTTCTATATCTACAGGATCATGCGCGAGTCGGGCACCATCAATATCTTCTACGGCCTGCTTGCTTTCATAGTGGTGTGGGTCGTGGCGTCACAGATCCTCGAGATGAAGCTCATAGGCACCATACTCGACAAATTCATGTCGATAGGCCTCCTTGTGATAGTCATCCTCTTTCAGGATCAGATCAAGCGGTTTCTTGTGGAACTGGGCGATCACAAAAGATGGCGTTTTCTCCGAAAGCTTTTTCATCACCGCACACCAGGCGAAGACGCCGACGAACGCGGGCGACGGTTGATCATACCGATCGTCTACGCCTGCATGAATATGGCGAAATCAAAGACAGGAGCGCTGATTGTGATACAGCAGAACGTGCCGCTTGAAAACTATGAACGTTCGGGCGATATCATCGACGCCCTCCCCAACTCCCGACTTATAGAAAACATCTTTTTCAAGAATTCTCCGCTCCACGACGGGGCGCTGATCGTAGCCGACGACCGGCTGAAATCGGCAGGATGCATACTGCCTGTATCGCATGACCGCAACGTACCGCGTGCCCTGGGACTGCGCCACCGCTCGGCTCTCGGCATATCCCAAGCCACCGACGCGATAGCGATAGTGGTCAGCGAGGAGACCGGAGGCATATCAATAGCGCATCGCGGACGCCTCACCACACGCCTGTCGTCGGCCGATCTCGAACACAACCTCACACAGATATTGCATCAGCGCTGAGCGTTGCCAGCCCGCCAGACTGCTCAGTCGGCGATCTCTACCGACGATGCGAGCGGCGGATCCTGATCGGGAACGTCAAAATATCTGCGGAGATATACTTCGCCGGCCGCAAAATCTATCATGCAGTCCTGCCTGAAAAGATTCAGGGGATTGAAGGCAAACGGTTCCTCGCGGTTGTCATAATAATAAACCTTGACATTTCCGCCGCGCGAACCTATTTCCATCCATTCGGAGTCGTTTTTCAGCGCCGGATATTCCGAAACCATTGTCACGACAGTGTCGTTGAGAATCCCTTGGGTGTCCTTCGACATTGTGGAGGTAGACATCTTCACCATGGCCTCGCGTATACCTGTATCACAGAAAAAACCTCGCATCTCACCGTCGACCCGCATATCCATATAGTATCGTTTGCCAAGCCAAAGACCATCGGTTGCCGCACGTGAATAATAAATCTTATTGAATGCCTCATACCCCTGGGGAAGCGCGAAATACAGCCTTACAGCTCCATTCATATAATCGTATGCGACCTTGAATTTCTCAATAAAATCCACGCCAAGCACCGAATAGCCGGTCTGCGACGGAGCGAAATCCACCCCTTCAAGCACATTGAGCGACGCCTTGTCGGCGACAGCCCTTACCTTTCCGCTGACGCTGTCGGTAAGGAAACGGTAATCATAAAGAGGCAGGCTGACAGTATAACGGGTCAGACATATCCTCGTCCTGCCGTTTCCGTCACGGCCCGCTACAGGATAAATCTTCTTCTCCACACTCATGCCCATATCCCGAAGCAGCTGAAGATCCGAATCCGTTATGGTGGATATATCACTACCGGTGTCAAACTTGAATATCAGACCGGGCACCGGCTCCACCTTCACTTTCTGATCAACGAGCGGCAATACTCCTATCAGACCGTCGGGCCGCGAAGCTTTCATGTCATTCTGCGAGGAAAGCGTACACAGCAGAGCATATGTCAGCCCCGCCAGCATGACCACACAAGCTATGACTATGATGATCCGTCTCATATACCGTTATCTGGTTACAAACAATGATTGATTTATAGTAAAAAAGAGAGCGACTGTCACCAATCGGTTTACAAACTTAACGATTTAGGACTCCTCTGACAATAAATTCACGAAATTGTCAACACTTTGTCAACAAAAAGAAGCATCTCCCGGCATATCGGCTTTTCGGCCGACCGGGAGATGCATGCAGGTTGAAATTCAAAAGAGGATCAGTCCTCGTATTCGATCATTGGAGCCTCGGCTGCAAAACGGTCACCGGGTTTTACAAACACACGTTTTACGGTCGCATCATGCTCGGCCTCCACGTCATTCTCCATCTTCATCGACTCGTAGACGAGAAGCTTCTGGCCCTTCTTTACCACATCGCCGGCCTTGACATTTACTTCAAGCACCGTGCCTGGCATCGGGCCGCTGACCACCTCGCCGGTGATCGGCTCCACTTTCTCCTCCACGATCACCTCCTCTGTAGGCGCAGGCTGTTCGGCAGCCTTTTTTGCCTCGTATTCGGCCTGACGCTTGTTGCGCAGGAAGGTGGTGGCCACATTGGGGAGCAGTTCAAGAAGCAGATACTCCTCATTATTCTGCGCGAGCTTCATTCCGCCGAATTCGGCTATCTCCGGATTCTCGGGAGCCTTGTAAGAGCTTACGTCGTAAGGATGCTCCTCGGGATCGCCTGTGATCTGACGGCGGAATTCCGGATCGACCGCTACGGGAGTATGGCCATACTCGCCCTTGATGAGCGACATGAACTGATTCGACTTGTTGGTATAGTCGGCGTTGCCCTTCTTGTGGTCAAGGGCGAGGAACACGGCCTGACTGCCCACTATCTGGCTCGTAGGAGTGACCAGAGGTACCAGACCTGCGTCGCGGCGCACTTTCGGGATCAGAGCCATAGCGTCGTCGAGCACCTCTTCCGACTGGAGAGCCTTGAGCTGCGCCACCATGTTGGAATACATGCCGCCCGGCACCTCCGCGTTCTTCACCAGCAGATTGGGCTTGGGGAAGCGGAAATAGGCCTCGATGGCGTGGCATGCCTCAAGCATTGCCTCCTCGTCGCCGCGACGGCCGGCCTCGATGGCGTCGTCGAAATGCTTGGAAATCTCGGCGGGGAGGGTGTCGGCCAGAGGATCGAACTCGGCCGGGAACTCCTTGACGAGATCGAACGGAGCCAGCTCGCGGCGTGCGCCGAGCAGTTCGTTGCGGATCTTGCCCACGGCCACCATGTCGACATCAAGCTCTATGCCGAGACGCTGTGCAAACACATATATCAGCTCTATGGCGGGAGCGGCCGAGCCGCCACCGAACCACCATATATTGGTATCGAGGATATCCACGCCGTGGATCATCGCCATGACAGACGATGCGAGGCCATAACCCGGAGTGCAGTGGGTATGGAAATCCACGGGCACCTTCAGGTTGCTCTTGAGCTTCGAGATGATCGAGGCGGCGCGCAGAGGATTGACCAGCCCGGCCATATCCTTCAGAGTGATTATCTTCGCTCCGAGAGCCTCCATCTCGCGGGCTTTCTCCACGAAATACTCGTCAGTGAATATCTTTTCAGGCTCTTTCTGGCCTCCGAACAGACCTTTCAGACGGCTTGTGAAACCACCCTTAACAGGCTCGCTCTTGGGGTCGACCGTATAGCACACGGCACCGTCGGCTATGCCGCCCAGACGGTTGATCATCTTGATCGATTCCCTGACATTGTCGATATCGTTAAGGGCGTCGAAGATACGCATCACGTTCAGACCGTTGGCAATGGCCTCCTTATAGAATCCTTCGAGCACGCTGTCGGGATAGGGCACATAGCCGAACAGGTTACGTCCGCGCGACAGAGCCGACAGGAGCGACTTGCCTTTCATAGCCTCGCTAGCCTTGCGGAGGCGATCCCAGGGCGACTCGCCGAGATAACGCATCACGGAGTCGGGCACTGCACCGCCCCATACCTCCATGATATAGAACCCGGCATTTTCATAAAGCGGGAGCAGACGGTCGATCGTCTGCTGGCTCATACGGGTGGCGAACAGCGACTGCTGTCCGTCGCGCATCGTCAGATCTCTGATTTTTAGCTTTCGAGCTTCCATATACGATTTTCTTTTCTTGATTACAGGCTGCAAAGTTAAGTCATTTAATCCAATTACGGAAATAATTCCTTAATAAAGCGTCCCAATGCTGCGTACAGAGCACTACAGGGCAGTTAATTATCGGGCATGTAGAATGTTTGCGGGAGGTGGGGGGAAGCTTGGCAGTCGGGTCAGCGGGCGAGGTTGAGATTGAACGACAGTCCGAATGCGCTGTCGGTCACGGGATAGGCGTTGGAGCTGACTATGGGAGTATTGACGTGATGCTCGAAGAACATGCCGATGGTCATCCGTCGCGAAAGCACGTAGTTTGCTGTCAGATTGATGCCGAGGGTGCGGGTGCCAGATGTAGCCTGCGTGTAGGCCGACTCGATGCGGCGTATAAGAGCCTGATTGGTCTGCAGTGAGAAGTCGGCATTGACTGTCAGGTCATTGCTTATGCCATGCTGCGAACCGCGTATTTTCAGAACAGTGTTGAAATTGGTTATCTTGTAGCCCACTCCGGCCGTGATGCCCGACGATGTCGCCTCCACTACCTGTCCGGCTGATGTGTTCAGCGTAAGAGTGCGCTGATTGCGCCACTCGGCATTGATGGTCAGATCGTTTTTGAGCGTCACGGCCACACCTATAAGCGGCGCGAAACGCTCGGTGATCGCCACCGACGATATATTGAACGGCGACGACGGCACCGGATTGCCGCTGATCTCGTCGAGAGTGAATCCGAGCCGGTCGCCCTCGACGCTCACCCAGTTGAGATACGATGAATATGAACCGACCGAGTAGGTGCACTGGTAGGCGTGTGTCAGAGTGAACGCCTTGAAGAGATCAGACATACGCGGCAGGCGTATCAGGCCGTCGTATGTCACACGCCAGTTGGGCATCACTGAAGCGAGCGACGGGAACGGGTCGAGGTTTTCCTTGCGGGCCGACCTGCCGGTATATGCGGCGATGAAAGCCGGGACGAGAACATCGCTCGATGTCTGCGATACCGCTCCATTGGCTGGATTGTAGGGCATGCCGGCCAACTGGTTCCCTCGGAGAAAGCCTTCGGAGGGGTATGAATGCCGCGAATATTCCTGCTCCAGACGAGATGCCACTACCGGTATGGCTTCAATCAGATCGGAGAATGCTTTGGATGCGTATCCGTCAGATGCCTTCGATGATCGGAGCGACGTGGCTATGGCACAATGAGTCTTGGTATAGGAGCCGGCGTAGGTGACCGGCATTCCGGCATACATGAACTGTATCGACGACGTGCGGTTGTCGGTGCGGTTGCCGGTAAGCTGTATCCGCAGGCCGGTGACCGGTTCGAGCGTCAGTTCAAGATTGACATCCGAGGTGCGCGCGAACACTGCCGGCGACACCTGCCCGTCGTCGGTCATGAGCCATCCGCGCGACAGCGCCTTGTCGACATAGCTCTCGTCGGTAAAGCCGAAAGCGAAGTCAAGGCCGGGCGACATAGGCCCGAAACTGCGCGACTGTCCGAACACATTGCCGACATCGGGGATAAAGAGCGGCAGCGAAAGGGAGCGGACAGAGCGGACGCGCACGGCCGCCGAACGCGGCGACATGAGCAGCCGGGCGCCATACTGCGCCAGCTCGTCGAGCCAGCCGGAGTGTTCCTTGCGTATCTCCGTCACCCTTACCTGTATGGTCTTGTCGCTGCGGTCAAGTATTTCCACCGTATTCTCGTCGACAACTCGTGTCTGCAACCGCATAGGACGCCGTGTGTCGATATCTATGGCCGTCAGCTTCACTTTCTTTGTCCTGAGATTGTGAGTTACGACGGTCGATGTGTCGGCGCTCAGCGGATAATTGCGCTCAAAACGGCGCGGGCGGTCGAGTGTGCGCCGTCCCGCCCGTCCGGGCTTCCGGGCCGAACCCGAAAAACGCTGACTGACACGCTTGAGGTAGGGAATCTTGTTGTAGAACTTGTCGAACGCCAGACGCCCCTCGGCAGTCCATGTGGCCTGGTTGGCTATCTTGTTGCCGAGCTCCACACCATCTACGGTAGCGCCGCGGTCCCATCGGTATGTGGCATTGTAGGTGAGCTTACCGGTCAGGAAATCGAGCGCCGGTATCTGGTTGAAGGGCGCGCGGTAGGAGCCGGTGAAGGTCTGGTTGTAGGCCCAGGGAGTGCCGAGATGCAGTATTGAGCGTATTACCGTATCCTTCCACTCCTTGTAGCGGTCGGGAAAGAGGCGTTTGTTGACAGCCCCGACCGGTTCCTCGATGCGGGCCGAAGTATTGGAGCTGAACGTCAGCGAGAGAGAGCGGATCGGGCTCCAGGCAATGTTGAGCTGCCGGTCCCAGAGAAAATTCTTGCCGACCTGAACGGGCAGCTTTACACCCGCATCAATTTCGCTGCGCGTCTGCTGCTCATGATAGTAGCGCGACATGGTGGTCAGGAAACTGATCTGCGACGGAAGCCAGTTGATCTCCCAGTCCGACAGAAACTTCATATTCTTCCTTTTCCCGACCATCCGTGAAAATGGCTTGAGAGGACGTATGCGCGGCGAATAGCTGTATTGCAGCGAACCACGGTAGTCGTCGGTATTCTCATATTCGGTAGTAGGATCATTCTTCGACTGACGGTTGAAAGAGAAATTCAATGTGAAATTGGCCGGATCCCATGGCATGGGATTCTTGGAGCGTATGCCGAAGTTGAGTCCCGACACGCTGAAACTGCGCACAGTGGCCCTCTCCACCGCATACGCCTTGATGGAGTCGCGCTCATGTCGGGAACCCGCATCGTCGAGAGCATCCTTGAGCAGTACATCACGGTCGAGTGGATTATATTTCGGCGTGACGGTCTCTTTCACTACCGAATAATACACCGGCGCACGAAGAGCGAGCGACGAGGGTACTACCTTACCTACATCGGCCTGCACAGCGAAATTAAACCGCTTGAAATCATCCATGCGTCGGGCATTGAGTCCCTGGTCAACCGCCCCGAAACCGGCCGTTTCAAGCTGGCCGCCCACATCGACCGTGGCTATATCCGACATCATCAGATTGGCGGCGCCCTTTGCGGCCCAGCCACCCTCGCTATTGAAATCGGTAACTTTCAGCTCGTTGACCCACACTACACCATCCTTTACCGCGGGGGACGTATTGCGGACACCTATCATCATCACCCTGACGTCGCTCAGCGATGGATTGCCGAGCACCGACACTGTATTGGCCTCGCACTCCGGATCGCGCATGGAGTAAAGCATGGCATAGCCCACTCCCTCCTCGCCTGCAGTCTTGGCCTTGTTGCGCAGTTTCTTCACATCCACCAAGGTCTGAAGTCTGACATCGAGTCTGTTGTTCTCGGGCCACACTTTCTCCCGATCGGCTCTGATATCGGCATAATGACCGTGAGCGGTCAGCGAGAGAGGTATCTCATATTCATAATAATTATGCTTAATGTCGGTTCCCAGTCTGACGAACAGCGACAGTTCGCCGTTGCGCAGAGCCGTCGGATCGTCGATCAGTTGCTCGGCATGCACCCACATCTGCAGCCGACGGTAATTGCGCAGATCCTGCATGGTGTTGCGGTAGACTCCGCGCGCATCCCCTGCTGCCAGCCCCGTGACGCGGAGCGACATCGACTGCTCGTTGAGCTGCACGATCTGCTGCTGGGCAGAGTCCGACAGACGGCTGACTCCCGGAGGCAGCACATAGTTGACCGGCGTGCGGCCTGAATTTTCCTCAATATTGACCACCGAAACGTCGAGCTGACCTGAAGCGGGCATATCGCCGCGCGCATTGAGGTTGTAGTCGTAGGCGCGCCATTCGCCGCGCACCAGTTCGAGAGTGGCGAAGCGCAGATGGGTCGGACGCTTGAAACCGGTCATGAACATGCGTACGAAGCGCACCGTCGACAGGTCGCTGATCGATCCCACCACCCTCTCGAAGTCGGCCAGGGGTATCTTGAACTGATACCACTCCACCTCGGCGTCAGTGCCGTCGCGCAGACTGACGAGCGAGGTCTGCTTGTCGGTGATATAGTTGGTGCCGACGCGCAGATCCTGCGGCCGTATGGAGACTTTATACTGGAAGTAGCGTTCGTATTCGTTGAGCGTATTGTCCTGGTTGATATCCTCAACGTCGGGCATGTTGCGCGACGACTGGTAGAGCGGATCGTCAGCCTCTTCAGGCGATAGCGAGTTGCCCTCGACGCCGTTATAGCGTTTATAGCGGTCGAGTATGCCCAGACGCTCCTCGTCGTAGTCGCGGCCCCGGTAGAAATGATAGTTGTCGCCGGCCGGATCGTTGAGGGGAGAGAACTTATCGGCCTCCATCCGCTCTGCGGCCTCAGGCGCCAGACGCGTGCGCAGACGTTCCACATATTCGGAGTAGGTGGAGAATTCAAACTCGTCGTCATTGGGAAGTCCGTCGAGGCCCACGTCCTGCCTGCGCCGCGCCGATGTATTGTTGTCGAATGCATAGGTCAGAGAGTTCTGGTCGCTGACGCGTCCCCACGCGGTAGTGCGCAGGAAACGGTCGTCGCCGTCGGCCGGGATGCCGTTTTCATACGATTTCAGTCCGTCCTTCAGTATATCCTCCGAGATCTCTCCGAAATTGAAGTAAAGATCGCCCCCCTCTGTATTGGGATTTTCCGGATCGAGAAAGGGATTCATCAGCCAGAACTGCACGTATTCGATATTGCTCTGCTCGAAATTGGTGTTGTCGAGGCGCCTCATGATGCCACCCCAACGCTTTTCGGGTTCGAGCAGACGCCCCTGGTCGTCGATGCGCTCGGCGTCGACATTGTAAGGGCCTCGCTCCTCGGGGTAGAACGACAGATTGAGCGTCTGGATGGTCGACGACTCGCCGTAGGTCAGCTGTCGGTCAGGGAAAATCTCGCGCGAGGTGACTTCGCGCACGTAGGGATTGGACTGCTGCTTGAGATCGGCGCGGAGATAGCCGGGGCAGAGCGACGAGTTGCGCTGGGTAAACATGCGGTCGATATAGTACCAGTTGAGCAGAGCGCGGTTCTTGCCATAGTCGGGATTGTCGGATAATGCAGCCTCGGGGAAGAGCGGATCAGGGCCGTTGTCATAGGGGGTAGAGGCAAGAAACCACGAGTAGGGCGAGCGCAGGTCGATGCCGGTCTGGCTTGACTCGAAATCATCTATATAGGAGCTGCCATTGTCCGAACCGCTTTTCTGCGCTGCCGGCTGCAGGCGCGCCACCTCGCCCTGCAGGCTTATGCGCGAGGGAACAGTGGCGTCGATGGTCGGTATCTTGTTGAGAAGCGTGTTGAGCCACGGCAATTCGGCGGCATAGCCGAAGTTAAGGCCGTAGATGGTGTTGCTGACAGTCTCGTTGCCGATGTTGACCTTCTCCGTCAGAGCTTTCTCGGAATAATGCATCAGAGTGGCGCCGAGATAGAAGTCCTTGCTGAACCGGTAGGCCAGATCGAGTCCGAGGAGCGTCTTGCGCTGCGTGGAGAAGAGGCTCTGGTTCTCAAGCGTCACCGACACATCCTGCCCCGAATCGATAATGCTCTGATTGGTGATGGTGACTATGCCGAGAGCATAGTCGACGGTATAGTCGGTATTCTCGGTCAGCGTCACTCCACCGGCGGTCACTACCACCGATCCGCGTGGCACATTCATGGCATCGAGCCTTATCTGCGATCCGCCGCTGGCACGGTATTCGCCCGTGATGACAAACTTGTTTTTGTCGGCAAACTGGCGGGCGACCACGAGCGTGGAGTCATAGAGTTCCTGATATACAAACGGTTCGGCGGCCGACTCGCTCCCTATGCGGCTGACGAGATTGCTGCCGAACGGTTCGGCTACAGGGAATATCACCTTGCCGGTCGACGGCTGTATGGTATATCCCTCGATGAAGTCGAAAAAGCCGTCGGGATTTCCCTCGCGGTTGGAGTCGAGACGGTCGAGACCCATCAGCTGCAGCAGAGGGGTGGAGCTCAGGCCGGGAACAGGCAGGTAAGGGATCTCGGTGCCGGTGGTATCGGAGAGATATTTCACCTGCAGCCTGAAATTGTCGGGCTGCACCTGATAGGCGCCGAGCGAGTACACGTTTTTCATCATCAGCCGCCACATGGGCAGACGCGGATTCTGCGCGGTGCTCTTGAGCATCTTCACGTAGAGGCTCTGGCTGGTGTCGGATATGTCGGCCGAGAACTCGCCTACCTGGTACACCTGTCCCTGGCAGGTATATTCAAACGCCACGGCAAGCACTTCGTCGGCGGCGAGCTGGGTCTTGAGCGATATGTATCCGAGGGTGGGATTGAGTGTATATTCGGTCTGCGAAAGAAGCCTGGCGCTCTCCACCTTTTCGTAGTCAGTGCCGCCATGGATGCCGAAAGCCGAGAGAGGAGCCAGGGCCTGGCTGACCGAATTGATAAACCGCGCCGACGGATAGTCGTTTTTGATCGTCTGCAGCATATTATTGGCGTTGTTGGCAGGCGTTGCGACTGCCGGATTGACCGTCCAGTGGTCTGAGGCCAGATGCGACGACTCCGCAAGATCCATGAAGGCCGTGAGATTGCGGCTCTGGTTGTAATTGTTGCTCTTGTTGGTAATCCACACCTCGATGCGGGTGATGCTTATGCCGCCGCTGACGTAGGGCAGACGCGAGGCGAATTCGTCGTAATGGTCGCGGAAATACTGTGCGAGAAAATAATGGCGGTTGGCATCGTATTCGTCGGCATTGAGCGAGAACGCGGTGGTCTGCACACCGCCGCGGGTATTGATGGAGCGTGTCTCGGAGTTCTGCTGCGATACGAGAGCGGTGGCTGTCAGCCGCCCGAACTGCAGAGTCGACTTGATGCCGAAGAGGGCCGTGGAGCCGCGTATCAGCGACGATCCGGTGGTCATGCTGACGTTTCCCGCCTCGATATTGCGCACTATGTCGTCCTCCGTACCCTCATACTGAAGCTTGAGATTCTTCGAGTCGAAATCGAAGGTGGCGTCGGTGTTGTAGTTGAGATTGAATTTCATGCGGTCGCCCACCGACGCTGCCACCGTGGCCTGTATCTTCTGATCGAAATCAAAAAAGGTCTTGCGCCGTGAGTTGAGCGACAGCGCCGGATTGTCGGTCTTGGTCGATTTCACAGCAGTGGTGATCTGAACCGAGCCGGTGGTGGTCAGTCTGACGCCGCCCGGACCGAATATCTTGTCGAGCGGCCCGAGGTCGAAATTCATGTCGAGCAGATCGAACTGCCGCCGCTCGCGTCGGCGGATGGAGTCGTTTTCCACGCCCGGCCCCCCGTCGAGCATCCTGAACCGCTGCCGGCGTTCATTGCGTTCGCGCCACTGCGAATACTGCCAGGGGGTAAGTATGAACGGAGTGGATATATCCTTGTCGCCCAACTTGGTACACAGCACGTAATATCCGCTCGCGGCATCGTATTCAACCGAGCTGACCACGTTGCGCGGCAAGCCGAGATCGGCCGGCAACGGAGGAGAGAGGAGATCGTTATAAGAGCGTGGCACCGTGGGCGATACTGGAGATATGGCCATGGAATCGGAGCCCACGACGGTCTGCGCGGCCGCAGTGAGACAAGCTGACACGGCTATCACTACCGCCGCCACTACGAGATATCTGATATATATATATTTGAAGTCGTCGACTGCCATGAAAAGCGTGCATATATCATCGGACCACGCGTGCATATGCCTACAGATAACGATAAATATGCCGAATTTATTGTAACTTTACAGCTCCGGCCGACGTTAATACAACGACATGTCACAAACGTCCGACATAACCGACCTGCTCTGGCGCAAGATTCGATCATCACGCCGGCGGTTCGAGCGCTTCACCCATCGGAGCGCCGCCTCGCTGCGCGCTGTCGCGTCGGTGCTCACGGTGCTCGCATTCGTGGCGTCGGTGGCATGCATCGCCGGATTCATCATCCACGCCGGCTTCGACCATTCGCCCGACGAGACCGACGGACTGCGCCGCGTGCTCAGGATCTCCCAGGCGGTATTCATCGTCCGCGTCATCTACGACCTGATATTCCTGTTCAGGCGCACATGCCGCCAGACCACCTGGGTGAAATGGATTGTCGACTGCATGGTGCTCCTGACACTGCTGCCCTGGATCTATCCTCATCCCGCCAATCCGTGGCTGCCGTGGCTCGAAAGTCTGCTTTACGGCAAAGCCTTCCTGTATTCATCCCTTGGAGCATATTCCGTGGTGACGATATGCTTCGGCATAATCCGCGCCGTAGGCAAGCGCACCAACCCGTCACTCCTCCTCTCGGCAAGTTTCCTTATATTCATCTTCATCGGCTCGCTGCTGCTGATGCTTCCGAAATCCACCTACGCCGGCATAAGCTATCCCGACGCACTGTTTGTCAGCACGAGCGCCGTATGCATTACAGGCCTGACCCCTGTCGACGTATATGTCAACTTCACCCCGATGGGAGTGATCATACTGGCAGTACTCATACAGATAGGCGGCCTCGGAGTGATGACATTCACGAGTTTCTTCGCCATATTCTTCAGCGGCAACGCGTCGATCTACTCCCAGATGCTTCTGCGCGACATGATCTACTCACGCTCCATGTCTGCGCTTGTCCCCACACTCTTCTACATCCTCGGATTCACTCTGGCCGTGGAGGCCGTGGGGGCAGTCGGGATATGGCTGAGCGTCACAGGCACTCTCGGCATGTCGCTTGAAGAGGAGCTGGCTTTTGCTGCATTTCATTCTCTCTCGTCGTTCTGCAACGCCGGTTTTTCCACCCTGCCTCTGGGAATGTCGGATCCTATGCTCCTTCAAGCCGGCAACAATTCAGTCTACTGGGTCACGACACTGCTTATTGTGGCCGGAAGCATCGGCTTCCCAGTCCTCGTCAATCTCCGAGACACGATCCACGATCGTATACGAGGATTCTGGGCCAGAGTCCACCACAGGGATCCCGAGCCGCGCAACGTGCACCCTTTCAGTATGAACACACGGATAGTCATCACCACTTTCATGGCGCTGTTCGTGGCCGGATTCATTATCTTTCTCTGGCTTGAATGGGACAATACGCTTGCAGGGATGCCTCTATGGCAGAAAATCACACAGGCCGCTTTCAACTCGGCCACTCCACGAAGCGCCGGATTCTCGTCGGTCAGCCCGGCCGCTTTCCGCGACGTCACCCTGGTCGTGGTGTTGTTCCTGATGTGGGTCGGAGGCGCGGCGCAGTCGACAGGCGGCGGCGTAAAGGTCAATACTCTTGCTGCGATATTGCTCAATCTGCGGGCTATCGTCACCGGTCGCCCCTATGTGACGGCTTTCCGTCGCACTATTTCAGTTAATTCCATCCGGAGAGCCAACGCCGTTGTAGCCCTCTCGATCATCTCCTATCTGATCTTCTCTCTGCTGCTCCTCGGCTTGGAGCCCGGACTCTCCACCCGCTCGCTGCTCTTCGAATCATGCTCGGCGCTTTTCACCGTAGGATCTTCCCTCGGCGCCACTCCCCTTCTCTCCGACTCTTCCAAGATACTGCTCTGCGTGGCGATGTTCATAGGCAGGGTCGGCATCATCTCGCTGCTCACAGGCATAGCCGGCCGCCACAGAGGCATACAACCCAGATATCCGGCTGACAACATAATAATCAACTGATCTCAATATGCGTTATCTCATCATCGGACTCGGCATCTACGGAGCCAATCTCGCCATGGATCTCACCAACATGGGACATGAAGTGATCGGAGCCGACAAAAATCCCTCCCTCGTGGAGGCGATCAAGGACTATATCTCCACAGCCTACATCATCGACTCCACCGACGAGACATCTCTCAACGTGCTTCCGCTTAAAAACGTTGATCTCGTGATAGTGGCAATAGGAGAAAATTTCGGCGCAAGCATCCGCACGGTCGCGTTGCTGAAGAAGCTGGAGGTGAAACGCATCTACGCGCGGGCTATCGACAAGCTTCACGAGTCGATACTCGAAGGATTCCAGATCGACCGCATTCTGACGCCCGAACAGCGGGCAGCCACCGATCTTGTCAACGAAATGGGCATCGGTGCCGAAATCGCGTCAATGCGCATCGACGACGAACACTATGTGCTTAAGTTTCCGGCTCCCGACTTCTTTACTGGCACACCCTATGACTCACTCGATCTTGAGAAAAACTACGGGATGGATCTGGTAGCCGTAAGCCGGCTTACCGAGAGCCGCAACCTGCTCGGCATTTCACGGAAGCATCTCAAAAGAATCTTTCCTGAACGAAATCCCGGAATGAAGGTTGAGAAAGGCGACGAATTCGTATGTATCGGCACTGCCGACTCTTACCGAAAGCTTTTTGCCGACATAAACCTGTAGGAGTGACTAATCGGCTCCAGTGCTATTATCACAACCAAATGACTGTGAGCAACACTTTTGACCAGCCTACGGCTGATGTCAGCACATCAATTCACACGATATTTACGTTAAAATGGGTTAAATGTGGTGCTTCAGTATTGCATTTTACCAAAAAGTCACTAACTTTGCACTCAGTTTTTCATGGTATTAGATTTAAGGTAAAAAGATTATTCGTCGTGATGACGAGTAATTTTTTTATTTTTATCCCCCACGACAACCGAAATCATGTAATTCAAAGCATTAATCAAGTCCTGTCAGAGGTCTGACAGGACTTGATTGTTATTATAAGAAAAAGCGCCGTGTCAGTGAGTGACACGGCGCCTGATGATCAAGCGGAAGCATATGTTATTCTCCGCAACCTTAATGTCCAACTAACAAAAATAGTCTTGACACTTGATCATTTGTCTTATCGGTTCCCGACTCCTGAAGAGAGGAGACCGGGAATCGATACTGTGCAACCTTAAATTATCTGCTTATTCAGCTCCGGGAGTTTCCCAGCCGTAGTTCTGTACAAGGTTCTTGTTGTACTGCAGCTGGCTCAGAGGTATAGGATAGAGCCAGCGCTTGTCGTTGGTCTTCCACTTGCGGCCTTCGGGATAGAGCGGCTCGTTGCCATACACCATCAGGTACTTCGCGCCATTGTAGTCAATGATCTTGAGGCCGTCGGCTCCTCCGAAGGTCATGCCTGTCTGGATGGGCTGACCGGTTTCAGGGTCGATATATACCTCGTTGAAGTCACCGTCGACAGCGAAGAATGCCTCCTGCTCGGGAGTAACCTTGATACCGAGGAATGTCAGAGGATTCTCAAGAAGCTTCATGGCGTTCCAGCGCTTGAGGTCGTCCATGCGGAAGCCCTCGTGAGCAAGCTCTACTCGGCGCTCGCGGCGGATCTCATAGATCAGCGGCGAAACACTGTAGCCGTAATCAACGGGAGCTGCGTCAGCGACGGGCGATGTGGTCAGATGCGCCATGCCTACGCGGTCGCGGAGCTTGTTGATGGTGTTGTCGAGCACGTCCTGAGTGCAGGTGCCGAGTTCAGCATTGGCTTCAGCATTGATGAGCAGAGTCTCTGCATAGCGGAAGAGGAACCAGTCGAAAGTACAGCTCCTGGGCTGCTGCTGCTCGTAATCCGACGAATGGAATTTCCACGAAGAATAACCTGTGCAGGAGCCGTTGGCGGTAGCCAGCAGGTCGCGACGGGGGAAATCCTCGTCGGGATACCACATCATGGCGCCGTTGCCGATGGTCTGGGCCATACGGGGATCGCGGCCGTCGAACTCATCTTCGTAAGTCGCATCACCCTTGTAGCCCGAACCGGTGTTGGCGATAGGCAGACCGTTCTTCATCAGATAGCTCATGGCGAAATCCTTGGAGAAACCGAGATTGTTCTTGCCCTCCTGGCGGCCGACCTCATTGGTGACGAGGTTGATCGTATAGTAGCGGGCGAAGATGTTCTCCTTGTTGCCCCAGAGCTGAGTCTGGATGAAGAGGTTGTGATAATAGAGCGGATCGCCTGCGGGCTGGGGAGCCTCGGAGGGAGCGTTGATCTTCACTATATCATACTTGCCGGTGTTCATGATGGCCTGCGAGGCGTCGGCGGCTTTCTTGAGAAGCGCGTTGGCATCGAGTCCCTCGCAACCCTTCATGCACTCTTCCGAGGGGCTGTGGTATTTCACGTATGTGCCGAAATAGAGGCATACACGGGCGAGCATCGCACGGGCTGCATCCTTGCTCGGACGACCCATCACCTCATTGCCTCCATCAGGGAGCCATGTGGCTGCAAACTCAAGGTCGGCGATGATGTTGGGCACCACTACCGAGCGCGGATCCTGCGTCTTGTAGAGGAGTTCCTCGTCGTTGGTCTGGAGATCGCTCTCATACCAGGGCACATTACCGAACGTACGCACCTTGGAGTAGTAAGCCATGGCACGGATCAGGCGCACCTCGGCCACATATTTGTTGATATCGGCCTCCTTGCCCTCTACACGCTGGTAGCGGTTGAGGAAGTAGTTGCACTGACGGATCGTCGACCACGCGCTGTAGTCCCAGCCGCTTGCGTTGGCGGTGACATACGTATCGAATAGATACGAGCTGATTGTGGCAGGAACCATATTGTCGCTCTCCTCATCAGCGAAAGCGGTAGCGCTGCCGAAGTTGCCGAACAGACCGGTGGCATAGAGCTCAAGGTCGTCGACCGACTGCCAGAATGTCGGATCAGAGAAACCTTCCAGCGGCTTCAGGTCAGTGTAGTCGCAGGCCTGGAGCATTCCGCAAGCCACCACTGCCGATGCTATATATTTAAGTTTCATATATCTATTTAATTTTTATGCTGTTAGATTAAAGAGTAAGATTGAGGCCGATTGTGAACTTACGCTGCAGCGGGTAAGTCATGTTGCCGAGGGTCTCGGGATCCACACACTTCTCCATCGGAGTGATGGTGAAGAGGTTTTCGCCCTGAACGTAGAGACGCAGACGCTCTATGCCGATTTTCGATGTAACCTTGACGGGCAGAGTGTAGCCGAGCATGAGGCTCTTCAGGCGTCCGTAGCTTGCATCCTGCAGATAGCGGGTAGAGGTCTGACGGCTTGCACCGTTCTTACCTCCGTTGTGCGACAGCAGGGGGAAGAATGCGTTGGGGTTCTCGGGAGTCCAGTAGTTGTTGGCCTGATGCTTCTGCGGAACCGACCATTCGTCGTTGAATGCCCAGTAGTCTACACCGCCAAGCCAGTAGTCGCGCTTGCCGGTACCCTGCCAGAACATATCGAAGTCAAATCCTTTCCACTCTGCGCCTACGGTGATACCGAACTGATAGCGGGGAGTGTTATTGCCGATGATATAGCGGTCGCCCGGATCGTCGACAGTGTTGTCGCCGTAGCCGATCTTGCCGTCGCCGTTGCGGTCAACGTACTTGGTCATACCGGGCACCCATGTGCCGCCCCAGATGTCGCTCTGGCTCGGGCTGTTCTTGATCTCTTCGGCCGACTGGAAGAGGCCGTTCGACTCATAGCCCCAGATCTCACCGATCTTGCGGCCTACGTAGTAGGAGCCGAGGTTCTTGTCGGGATTGTCATACTTGGTGATCTTGGCCTGATAGTCGGAGAGGCTCAGACGTGCGTAGTAGTTGAGGCCGATGGAGCTGACGCGGTCGTTCCAGCGGAGAGCGAGCTCCCAGCCGTTGGTGCGGAGGTCGGCGGCATTGGCGTTGGGCACGTTGGTGCCGAGCACGCCGGGAAGGGGTTTCTGAGCTGTCAGCATGCCCTTGGTGTCACGCTGATACCAGTCGAATTCAGCTGTCAGGCGGTTGCCGAGGAATGCGGCGTCAAAGCCGAGGTCGAGCTGGTCAACCTTCTCCCATGTGAGAGTAGCGCTGACAAGACCCGGAGCCTGCACTACCTGCGGACGGTTTTCGTATCCGCCCACGATGTAGCCGAGCTGTCCGTAGCCCATGTTGGCGATATAAGGGAAGTTGGAACCCACAGCCTGGTTGCCCAGACGTCCGTAAGACACGCGTATCTTCATGTTGTTCCACCATCCGCGCATGCCTTCCCAGAAACTCTCCTCAGATATACGCCATCCGAGTGAACCCGAGGGGAAGAAACCGTAACGGTCGCCGTGGGGGAATTTCGAAGAGCCGTCGTAGCGCCAAACGAATTCGGCGAGATACTTGCCCTCGAAGTCGTAGTTGATACGGCCGAACCAGCTGTTGATCGACCATTGTGTGGCTGTAGAGCTGAGGCTGCGGTCGCCGGTGGCTTCGCCGAACTGCGTGGAGCTGCCGCTCATCAGATCGTTGCGCTGGCCGCTGAACGAGCCATTGACTTTCTTTTCCTGGTTGTAACCGGTCATGAACTTGAAGTTGTGGCTGGTGCCTATCTTCAGGTCATACTGTGCGAATGCGTTGAAGGCATGGTAGTAATCGTTGGCCGAGTACTTATAGAGATAGGTGGGTCGGCTTGTCCAGGGATAATCGGCCAGAGGCACACCGTTGACGCCATACTCCATGAATGCAGTATTGCGCGAGGTCTGGTTGGATGTGAAGGCATTCCAAGTATAGTCGGCCTGCACAAACAGGTTTTTGATCGGGGTGAGTTTCACTACGCCAGTCATCCAGAGGTCGTTGTTCTGGGTCTTGGAGTTGCCGCCTTCGGAAGCCACTGCCACGGGGTTGGTGAAGCTGCCCTGACCGGCCCAGTTGCCGTCGGGGTGCTTGACGGGCATGAACGGACGAAGGTCGTTCTTAAACATACCCGACATGCTTGTCACGCCTGAGTTGCCCGAACCGGTGGGGTGCGTCTGGGTCACGTAGGCGTTGCTGATTTTTGCTCCGACAGTCAGCCAGTTATTGATTTTGGTATCGACGTTGATCGAAGCGTTGTAGCGTTTGTAGTTTTCGTCGGCTCCGCGGCGGTTGGTGCCCTGGTCGGTCATCGACAGCGAGGCATAGTAGGTGGTCTTGTCCGTACCGCCGTTGATGCTGAGGTTATAGAGCTGTGAGAAAGCTGTCTTATAGAGCGAATCCCACCAGTCATTGTTGCCGCAGTACTCATACTTGTTCGATCCGGGCACCTCAAATACGGGCTGATCGTAGCGTCCATAGTAGTAATCCTCAACATACTGGCCGACCAGATCGTTGAAGTAGTTGGAGCCACGGTCGTTCTGGGCTGCGCCGTTCATCATCTGCAGATACTGCAGCGAGTTGACCTTGTGGAATTCCATCGCGGGCTGCGACCAGTAGCCTGAAGCCCCGAAGCTGATGGTCGGCTTCTCGTTGGCGCGGCCCTTCTTGGTGGTGATCAGGATCACACCGTAGGCGGCGCGCGCACCGTAGATAGCGGCCGAGGCAGCGTCCTTCAGCACGGTAACCGATTCGATATCGTTGGGGTTGACCAGGTTGGGGTCCATCTGCACGTTGTCGACGAGCACGAGAGGGCCGCCACCGTTGAGAGATGTCGTACCGCGGACGTTGAACGACGATGTAGCACCGGGGGCGCCACCGTTGTTGGCCGTCACATTAAGGTTACCTATCACACCCTGAAGACCCTGACCGATATTGGTGATAGGGCGATCCTTGAGCACGTCGCCGTTGACTGTGGCGACAGCGCCTGTCAGGTTGACTTTCTTCTGGACACCGTAGCCGACTACCACCACCTCGTCGAGCTGATTGCCCTCATCTTCAAGCACCACTGAAAGGGGCTGGCCCTCCCATTTGACATTGACAGTTTTGTATCCGACGCTGGAGATACGCAGCGTGGCTCCTGACTTCACACCCGACAGAGAGAAGTTGCCGTCAATGTCGGTCGATGTTCCCTTGTTGGATCCGATGACAAACACTGAGGCTCCGACCATCGGATCGCCGGCTGAGTCAGTCACTGTGCCTGTGCACGTCCCGTTGGTCTGGGACGCGCTGGCTGTCTGCTGAGCGTAGACAGCCTGATAGCAGCCTCCTACCGAAAGAAGGCATGCCAGCATTACTTTAGTTAACTGTTTTGGCATAAGATTTATATTAGTTCTAATTAAGGTTAGCTCGTATTTTACACTGTCTATCCATCACAAAATCCTTTTCTACTTCGAGGTGGATCGGCTAGGATTCATCATGGAGTTGATGCTAAATAATTTTTCTCAAAATTATATAAAAAGAGCGGTAATTACATTATGATTATTTAATACCCCCCCCATTTTTAATATTTATTAAGTAAAACATCCGGTAAATCGTATGATTTTCACCCTTATCACTCAATTCCATTATCTAATTTTAGCTATCCTGCTCCGGTCATGACCCGACAATTCTCAGCTGGAGCGCTCCAAATGCCCCGCAAGCTTCCGACCGGCATAACAAGTCACGTAACGCCCCTGCAGCTGTAACAAAATATAGCGGCGCGTCCGCTCCCCTTCTGCCAGGCAACGGACGCGCCGCCATCAATTTCATAGCCGTCACTTCCAGCGGCCGAAGATGACGATGTTGTTGTCGTCCTCGCTGAGGGTCGACTGGAAGTCGCGCAGCTTCGTTAGCGCGTCGCCTTCAATATCATACTTCTCCACGCTTTTGTCGATCCACGACGAGATCGCGCCCGGACTGGTATTCATTATGAAATAGTCGGGGCTCTTGGTGTAGATCCATCCCGTATCCCAGCGGAGCTCGCCTATGCAGTCGATCATCAGGTTGCAGTAACCGCCGCGGAGCGTCGCGGGATCGACGAGCATCGGCGTATTGGCCGGAACCACATAGCTGTTTGCTTCCACCTCTTCCGGCTCGCCGTAGCTGACAAACATATACATGCTGCCAAGCCGGTCATATCCATGCATGACATCCTCTTTTACCGAGGCCGTGAACACCGGGCGCAGCCGGGAGCCATCGTATTGATACAGCGAGTCGGCCCGAGGCACTAACCGAAGCACAGAGTAGCTGAAGCCTTCGGGGTGACTGCCGATATTGCTCATCACCTCATTGCTGTAGTCCATCGGCACCTCAAGCCATGGCATCGACACCGACGAGAGCAGATTGCCGTCGAAATCCTGCTCCCACACCTCATCGCGTGATTTCGAGCCTTCGAAACACATCGACACCGCAGTGATGCGCTGCCTCTCCGTATCGACTCTGACAGCACCCTTAGGCATATCGCGCGCAAGAGGTATGTCGCCGGCAAAGGTGCCGTCGGAATTGTAGCTCATCAGCTTTGTGGCGCCGTACTGCACCATATAGATCCGTCCGGCATCGGCGTCGACATAGAAATCGTAAGGAGCTATGGAGTACTCACCGGGACCGTTGCCCCTGGCGCCGATCTGCCCCAGATATTTGCCCGAGAAATCAAACTGCTTCACCACGCCTTCGCTGTAGACGATGATGCGCTCGCCCGTGATCCAGGTCTGCCCTGCCCCGATAAGAGCCTCATCGGTGTTTTCGAGCCTGACCATGCGGATATCCGTGGCCAGATCCGACAGTTTCAGCGTCTTTCTCTCCCCCGATTTTTCGGGATGGGCCACTATCAGCTCTCCTCCGCCGGGCATCTCCACACGCTCGGCAACCACCGGCATATCGCTGAATGCCGCAACTGCGGCTACTTCAGATGACGATGAGCCGCTTTTACTTCCGCAGGACGCCGTCATGACGATGAGCGAGAGGCCTGCGCAAGCCTTCAATACGTTTTTGTTCATGTTGCTGTATAATTAATGATTAAGGTCAGTCATAATATTTTATTGAGTCGGTCTCGACCATCAGAACCATCGGGCTGCCCGACGTGTCATATATACGGAACCGCTCCAGACGTCCGTTCTTGTCGGAGAACGTGGCGGCGATGCCGATTGAATTGCCTCTCACATGTCCGTTTACATTGATTGCCGCTCCGATATCGGCCACCGCAAAATCACATTTCAGGATATTTTCAAAGGTGTCGCGGTCGCTATAAAACAGGCGCGTCAGATGCCGGAGAAACTCTAAAGGCACCGCCTGACCGAGTCTGCGGCCGCAGAAATGCACGTCGCCGTCAGGCATCACCGTTATCGACTGGTCCTGACCGTCCATCGACCATCGGAAAGTGATGCTGGCATCTGTTGAATCGGGGCGGAACACCATCCTTACGCTGGTCATCTCCCCGTCGGGCGACAGCCGGAAGGGTCGGATCGGCGTCGACGGAAGCATCCGCGCCTTAAAATCTATCTGACACATGCGCGACGATCGCATCTTCTCTATGCCGAGCTGAACGACCTTGTCGGCCGCGACGGTCGTATCGGACCGCGAGATCAACAGCCCTATGCCGACACCGATGGCCAGAACGGCAGCCACGCGTCCGACATGGTTCAGCAACCGTGCCACACGGCTCTTTAACAGTCCAGTCGGGGGCGTAAACTTCATGTCGGTGACCGGAGCATGGCGCGGAGTCAACGCCTCGATCAGGCGCTCATAGTCTTTCTCGTTATGATCACTGGAGAGGTTCATAGTGAATGATATTTTGACCGTAATAATTCCAGAGCGTGGTAATAGCGGCGCTTGGCCGTAGTTGACGATACGTCGAGCGCCTCGGCTATACTTTCAAACGTCATGGAAGCGAAAATCTTCAGCCTTATCACTTCGGCGAGATTGTCGGGCAGATGCGACAATATGGCTGTCAGCCGGGCATATTCTTCTTCAAAAGTCGCCGGTGGGGCAGCATCGAGTTCAGTCACTTCGGGAGAATCGAGCGACACGCGGCGGACATCACGCCGGGCCGATACGCAGGCATGAAACAGCGAGCTGTAGACGTAAGCGCCCAGGTTGCCGATCGGTCGGGACGGATCGAAGTTTTCGATCATACGCAGGTATATGTCGTGAAGAATATCCTCCGCATCGGCCTGATCCCCCACGCGGTAGCACGCATAGCGGAACAGCTGCTGCTTGTGGAGCTCCATAAACTCCGTCAGCCTGCGAGTGAATTCTTTACGGTCCATACTGTCTATAAGAGCGTGCAGCTGTCACAATAGTCCTTCGGCGAGGCGATTTAACATCAATTTAACACTACTTCTTCATATTACTGACTGCGCAGCGATTCAACCGACTGATTACGATTAAACCGTAGGGATGCACCCCCGGTGCATCCGGCTGATTTCATGGCCCGTCAATCGCATTTCCGGATGCACCGGGGGTGCATCCCTACTCTGATAATGAACCAGTCATCTGATCTCTTCCACTGAAATGTCACTTCGTCTCTGCCGGTCCAGCTGAAACGATGACCGGCGGCAGGATCCTGAAGCGGAGTCCTGTCGCCGGTCAGAGCTTTATCATCCGGATGGGATCAGAGAATACCCTGGGCCATCATGGCGCGCGCCACCTTCATGAAACCGGCCACATTGGCGCCCTTGACGTAGTTGATATAGCCGTCGGCTTCCTTGCCGAAGAGCTCGCACTGATGGTGTATGTCGGCCATGATCTGGCGCAGCTTGGCGTCGACCTCCTCGGCGCTCCACGAGAGCTTCTGCGAGTTCTGGGCCATTTCGAGTCCGCTGACCGAAACGCCGCCTGCATTTGCAGCCTTGCCGGGAGCGTAGAGTATGCGCGCTGCAAGGAATTCCTTTATGGCTTCGGGGGTCGAAGGCATGTTGGCTCCCTCGCTTACTGCGATGACGCCCTGCTTCAGAAGCGCGCGCGCATCGTCGCCGTCAAGCTCGTTCTGGGTGGCCGACGGCATGGCGATATCGCAGTCGGCAATCTGCCAGGGGTGTTCACCCTCGTGATACGGCAGCCCGTATTCTTCGGCAAACTCGCGGATGCGGCCGCGGTAGATATTCTTCAGGCGAAATACATATGTCATCTGCTCCTCGGTCATTCCGTCGGGGATTATCACCGTGCCGTCTGAATCACTAAGGCTGACGACCTTGGCACCGAGCGATATCAGTTTCTGGGCAGTATAAGTGGCCACGTTGCCCGAACCGGATATAGCCACGCGCTTGCCGGCTATGTCGATGCCACGGGTCTTGAGCATGTTGAGCAGGAAATAGACGTTGCCGTAGCCGGTAGCCTCCGGACGTATCAGCGAGCCGCCGAATTCGCGGCCTTTACCGGTGAAAGTGCCGGTATTCTCGCGAGCCATCTTCTTGTACATGCCGTACATATAGCCGACCTCACGGCCGCCCACTCCTATATCGCCGGCGGGCACGTCGGTGTCAGCGCCTATCTGGCGCCAGAGTTCCTGTATGAAAGCCTGGCAGAAGCGCATCACCTCCATGTCGCTCTTGCCGCGGGGCGAGAAGTCGGAGCCTCCCTTTGCGCCACCCATGGCGAGCGTGGTCAGCGAATTCTTGAATGTCTGCTCGAAAGCGAGGAACTTCAGTATCGACTGATTGACCGACGAGTGGAAGCGAATGCCCCCCTTGTACGGGCCGATAGCGTTGTTGTGCTGTATGCGCCAGCCCATATTGTTGCGCACCTTTCCCTGATCGTCGACCCAGCTGACGCGGAAAGAGAAGATGCGGTCGGGTATGCACAGACGCTCTATGAGATTGTAACGCTCAAACTCGGGGTACTCGTTGTAGGTGTCCTCGATTGTAGTGATCACCTCCTCCACTGCCTGGATGTATTCAGGCTCGTTGGGGAAACGGCGCTTGAGATCGTCGATTACTTCTGTTGCTTTCATTCTGTAAGATTAATGATTGAAAAAATGAACTTTGTTAAGCCATATGTGTAATTACGGCAGCAAATGTAAAGCATTTTTGCAAACTACGCAAGAAATTCCACACAAAGATACATTTTTCGCCAGTGTTTTCCCTGATAGCGCCCCCTTTTGGGGCAGAATGAGCATTATACGCCAAGATTTGTTATATACATTAAGGAAGGGCGGCAGCCTTTCCGGAAATTTTTTATACTTTTGTAAATTCATTCTATTTGACATTGACATGACATTTGAAGAACTGGGCGTCAACGAGAATCTCCGCCGCGCCATTGAGGAACTGGGTTTTGAAACACCGATGCCTGTACAGGAGAAGGTGATACCCCATCTGCTGGGCGAGAATGCCGAGGGCGATGTAGTGGCTCTGGCACAGACCGGCACCGGCAAGACAGCCGCCTTCGGACTGCCCGTGCTGCAGCGCATAGATCCGGAGCTGCGCAAGCCCCAGGCACTTATACTCTCCCCCACACGCGAGCTTTGCCTTCAGATCGGTTCGGATCTCGCCGACTTCTCTAAATACATGCCGCAGATCAAGGTGCTGCCGGTCTACGGCGGCTCATCCATCGAGAGCCAGATCAGAGCGCTGAAGGGGGGCGTACAGATCATAGTGGCGACCCCCGGCCGACTGATCGACCTTATCAGCCGCGGCGTAGTGGATCTCAGCGGAGTGCATACGGTAGTGCTTGACGAAGCCGACGAAATGCTCAACATGGGATTTCTCGACTCTATCGACGAGATACTCGCGTGCGTACCCTCCGACCGCAAGATGCTGCTGTTCTCGGCCACGATGCCCGACGAGATAGCACGCATAGCCCGCAAATACATGAAGGAGCCGACCGAATTCGTAGTGGGCAACCGCAACGAGGGCGCCGCCAATGTAAAGCACATCTACTACATGGTCAACGCCAAGGACAAGTATCTTGCCCTCAAACGCATAGCCGACAATTCACCCAACATATACGCAATCATTTTCTGCCGCACGCGCCGCGACACCCAGGAGATCGCCGACAAGCTGATAGCCGACGGCTACAACGCCGAAGCGCTCCACGGCGACCTGTCGCAGCAGCAGCGCGACATAGTGATGCGCAAGTTCCGCGATGGCGTGGTGTCGCTTCTTGTCGCTACCGACGTGGCAGCGCGCGGACTCGATGTCGACGATCTGACACACGTGATCAACTACGGTCTGCCCGACGACACAGCCGTCTACACCCACCGCTCGGGCCGCACGGGCCGAGCCGGCAAGACCGGAGTGTCGATAGCCATAATTCATTCGCGCGAGAAAGGGAAGCTGCGCGAGATCGAGAAAAAGATTGGCAAGAAATTCGAGCGCAAAGAGGTGCCCACACCCGAGCATATCATCGAGAAGCAGCTGTATAATCTGGCCGACCGCATAGAAAAAGTGAAGGTCGACGACGGAGAGATCGATAAATACATGCCCGGAGTGAGCCGCAAACTCGGATGGCTCTCGCAGGAAGATCTGCTCAAACGCGTGCTGTCGCTTGAATTCAACCGCCTGCTCGAATACTACCGCGACGCCCCGGTAATCGACTTCATCGACGAAAAACCTCACCGCGAGAAACCGGAACGGCCGAAAAACAATCAGGACAAGGATCGCCGCACGGCCGAGCGAGGCATGGCACGGATCTATGTCAACGCCGGAAAGGCCGACGGATTCTACGCCGGAAACCTGATCGACATGCTCAACCACACAGTGGAGGGAAAACGTGTCGACGTAGGCCGCATCGACCTCATGCCGGGCTACTCGCTCTTCGACGTCCCCAAGGCCGACGCACGGCGCGTAGTGGGCGCTCTCTCGGGAGCCGAATACGGCGGCAAACGCATCTACAGCGAGATAGCCGATCCCGACAAAGACTATGCACGCGCTTCGGCACGCAAAAAACGCGCGGCACTTGCCGAAGAGAAGCCCGAGACCACTTATGAATATTTCCTCAAGAAAAACCGCGGAGGCACCAAAAAGCCGTCGCGCAAGAAAAAATAACTGATGAAAATCCTACGACATCTCACCCTTGCGGGCGCCATTGCCGGCGCATGCGTGGCAGCCGGCGCCCAGACCCTTACGGCAGCAAAAGCTTTCGTGGACGCTCCGCGACAGGTCTTTCCTCTGCTCGACCGCAATGCACGGCTCGATATGGTCGACTATTTCACGAGCGGCATGAACAACACCACAGCCAACGCCATGAACGGCCAGTCGGCCATCACAAGTCTGGATCCGATGCGCATCAGCCTCAAAATGACCGAGTCATCCGACTATGAGATCGACCTGCTTCCGACCGCCAAAGGCGACACGCTGCTGATGCTTATCTCCACCGTGGCCACTCCGGCACCCGACAGCAAGATGAGCATACACAGCTCCGACTGGCAGACCGATGTCACAGCGCCGGCCTTCACAAGGCCCACCCTGAAACAATGGCTGACCGACAAAGGACGGGAGAACATCGGCGAGGTGGAGGCGCTCGTGCCTTTTCTGCTCATCAGCTACTCCTACGACCCGTCGACATCCGTGTTGAAACTGACCAACAATACACGCCAGTTCATGTCGGCCGACTTATATGAGATAGTGGCTCCCTGCCTGCTCCCGGAGCAAAACTATCAGTGGGACGGCAAAAAATTCACGCTCAGGAAATGACCGCACCGGCCCTCGCATCATCAGCGCCCGACGAAAGCGCCATAAGCCTGAGCGCACTCACAGCCCGCATAGCCGGGCGCCTGTCGACGCCCGAACTGCGCGACGTGTGGACTGTGGCCGAGGCGTCCGACATGCGCACATCGGGCGGCCACTGCTATCTGGAGCTGATAGAGAAAAACGAAGCCACAGGGGCCGTCACAGCGCGCCTGAGAGCGATCATCTGGGCGTCGCAGCTCAGCGGCCTGCAATGCAAGTTCGCGGCTGTCACAGGACAGCGCATGGCCACAGGGATGAAGCTGCTTGTGCGCGGCAGCGTCAACTTTCACAGTGCCTACGGCATGTCGCTGGTGATCAGCGACGTGGATCCGTCGTATACTGTGGGCGACGTGGAGCGCCGCCGCCGTGAGATACTCCAGCGGCTGACTCGCGAAGGGATCGCCGAGATGAACAAGCGGCTCCCGTGGCCGGCTCCCGCACTTAACATAGCCGTGATATCCGCACGCGGGGCCGCCGGCTACGGCGATTTCCGCCATCAGCTATATGCCAACACGCAGCGGTTCCGCTTCAGAGTGAAACTGTTTGAAGCCGTTATGCAGGGCGAACATACAGCCCAGTCAGTCATCGGAGCTCTCGAACGCATCGCTGCCGACGAAAGGGAATGGGACTGCGTAGTGATAATCCGCGGCGGAGGAGCTACCAGCGACCTGATATCGTTCGACAACTACGGTCTGGCCGCCAACGTGGCGCAATTCCCGCTTCCGGTGATCGTAGGCATAGGCCACGAGCGCGACGTCACAGTGCTCGACTACGTAGCGGCTATGCGCGTAAAGACCCCTACGGCTGCGGCCGAATGGCTCGTAGGGCAGGCACAGGCGCTTCTCGACGGACTGCGCCGCGCGGGAGCCGAAATACTTCAGAGCGTCACCGATCGGATCAGCGGTTGCCGCGCGCAGCTTGCATATATCGAGGGCCAGCTTCCGCATGCACCCAAAGCGGCCATAGAGCGCAGCCGCTCGGCGCTCGCCTCACGCGCCCTGCAACTCTCGGGGGCAGCGACTGCACGCACAGCTCCTGAGACGGCCCGACTTGCTTCGAGAGGCGAAAGAATAGCCACGGCGGCGCGCAACGCCATCGACCGTTCCCGCCGGCAGCTCGATGCTTCCACCGCACTGCTCGACGCCCTGTCGCCGATGGCCACACTGCGCCGCGGTTATTCGATAACGCGCATAGGGGGCCATGCGGTGAAATCCGTGAAAGAGATGCCTGCGGGAACGACAATAGAAACTATAGTGGCTGACGGACACGTTGTGTCGACAGTCAGGTAAAACATTCACATAATCAAAGCTAAAGCCTTACAATGGAAAACCAGCCTAAACCCGTCAACGAACTGACATACACCCAGGCAATAAACGAACTCGACTCCATATTGCGCACCATGCAGAGCGATTCGTGCGATATCGACCGCCTGACCGCCTACACGCGACGCGCCACCGAGCTGCTTCGCGAATGCCGCACACGCCTTACGGCCACCGATGAGGAACTCCGCTCCATACTCGAAGGGCTGGAAAGCAACTGACCGCGACACGTTCAGCTTACGAAAAACGAACCATCATGGCAACGGAGCCGTTGTAATTATCACAGGAACTCTCCATAAAACCCGACAGCCATAACTATGTACGACGAAAACCTATTGCAGATTTATGCCCGCAGCTTCCGCGACAACTGGGACCTGCCGGCTGTAAGCGACTACACATCGGGCGACGCGCTCACTTACGGGCAGCTTGCCGAGCGCATAGCCAGCACTCACATTTTCTTCCGCGACTGCGGAGTAAAGCCCGGCGACAAGATAGCGCTTCTCGGCAAGAACACGATCTCGTGGATAGTCACATATATGGCGACCGTCACATATGGGGCTGCGATCGTTCCGATATTGCAGGATTTCAACGTGCAGGACGCGCAGCATATCATCAACCACAGCGACTCCGTGATGCTCTTCGTCAGCGATTCGATATGGGAGAACATCGAATTCGAGAAGCTCCACCACATCAAAGTGGCCATGAGCCTCGACGACGCAAAAGTGCTTGCCGAACATCCCGACAATTCCGGGCGCGCCATCAGAGCAATAGGCAGGCTGCGCAAGGAATTCGCCAACAGCTACCCCAAAGGGTTCAACCGCAGCGATATCGACTATCCGGTGATGGCCGCCGAGTCGATCGCAGAGATCAACTATACTTCAGGCACCACAGGCTTCTCCAAAGGTGTGATGCTGACCCACAGCAACCTTGTGGGCAACGTGGTGTTCGGCATGCGCTCAAAGCTCCACTACCGGGAGTCGCGATGTCTGTCGTTCCTGCCGCTTGCCCACGCCTACGGATGTGCGTTCGACATGCTCGTGCCGCTCGCCGTCGGCACCCACATCACTCTTTTCGGCAAACTCCCCTCTCCCAAGGCCCTTCTGAAAGCCCTCGGCGAAGTGAGGCCCAATCTTATCCTGTGTGTGCCGCTCATTCTGGAGAAAATATACCGCAACCAGATATTGCCCGTCATTTCCAAGCCGTCGATGAAACGGCTTATGGCTCTTCCGCTCCTCAACCGAACGGTCTACTCCAAGATCCGCGCCAAGCTGACCGACGCATTCGGCGGCGCCTTCGAGGAGGTGATAGCCGGAGGTGCGCCTCTCAATCATGAGGTCGAGGAGTTCCTCCACCGTATAAAGTTCCGTTTCACAATAGGCTACGGCATGACGGAGTGCGGGCCGCTCATCAGCTATACCCCCTGGCAGGAGTTTATCCCCGGCTCGTCGGGCCGCATACTGCCCGTGATGGAGGTGAAGGTGACCAGCGACCGCCCCGCGGAGATCCCAGGCGAGATATGCGTGCGCGGCCAGAACGTCATGAAGGGATATTACAAGAATCCCGAGGCGACGGAGGCTGTGCTCGACAGTGAGGGATGGCTCCATACCGGCGACATGGGCACAGTCAGCTCCGACGGCACGATCTTCATCAAGGGACGCTACAAGACCATGATTCTCTCGGCCAACGGGCAGAACATCTACCCCGAGGAGATCGAAGCGAAGCTCAACAACATGCCTTTCGTGGCCGAAAGCCTCGTAGTGGAGCGCGGCAAGCGGCTGATAGCCCTCGTCTATCCCGACTACGAGGCGATGGACCGCCGCGGAGTGACGGCCGCCATGCTCCCAGAGATCATGGAGAAGGTGACCCAGCAACTCAACCGCCTGGTGGCCCCCTACGAACGCATCGACCGCATACAGCTTATAGCCAACGAATTCGAGAAGACCCCCAAGAGGTCGATCAAGCGATACCTTTACAACGCCTGATCAAGAGCCTGCCGGAGATCGGCTATGATGTCGTCGGCATCCTCGATGCCGACCGACAGGCGTATCAGGTCGGGGCGCACTCCGGCAGCCTCAAGCTGCTCGTCGGAGAGCTGACGGTGAGTGTGGCTCGCAGGATGGAGCACGCACGTACGTGCGTCGGCCACATGAGTGACGATGGCGATGAATTTCAGCGCGTCCATGAAGCGTATGGCAGTCTCGCGGTCACCCTTGACACCGAACGATATTACTCCGCACGTTCCGCCCGGCATATATTTCTCAGCCAGCGCATGCTGCGGATTGGAAGGCAGATCGGCATAGTTGACCCAGGCGATACGGGGCTCCTGTTCGAGCCATGTGGCCACCTTGAGAGCGTTCTGACAGTGGCGTGGCATGCGCAGATGGAGCGATTCCAGGCCGATGTTGAGCAGGAACGAGTTGTGGGGCGACGGCGTGGCACCCAGATCACGCATCAGCTGGGCCGTCAGTTTGGTCAGATAGGCCATCGGGCCGAAAGCTTTCGTATATGTCAGGCCGTGATATGACTCGTCGGGAGTAGTAAGGCCGGGGAACTTGTCGGCATGCGCCTCCCAGTCGAAGCGTCCGCTGTCGACCACTGCCCCGCCCACGCTCGTGGCGTGTCCGTCCATGTATTTTGTGGTGGAATGAGTCACGATGTCGGCGCCCCATTCAAACGGCCGGCAGTTGACCGGCGTCGGGAAGGTGTTGTCGACGATCAGCGGTACGCCGTGGGCATGGGCCACGCGGGCGAATTTCTCTATGTCGAGCACGTCGAGCGACGGATTCGACACCGTTTCACCGAACATCATGCGGGTCTCCGGCCGGAATGCAGCCGCAAGCTCCTCCTCCGACGCTTTGGGATCGACAAACGTCACCCCGATACCCATCTTCTTCATCGTGACTGCGAAGAGATTAAATGTGCCGCCGTAGACTGCCGACGAGCTGACGATATGCGATCCGGCCTCGCATATGTTGAATGCCGCGAAGAAGTTGGCTGCCTGGCCGCTTGAAGTCAGCACGGCTCCCACACCACCTTCGAGCGCCGCTATCTTGGCCGCCACGGCGTCGTTGGTAGGATTCTGCAGGCGCGTGTAGAAATACCCGGCGTCCTCCAGATCAAACAGCCGGGCCATCTGCTCGCTGTCGTCATATTTGAAAGTTGTGCTCTGGTAGACAGGCACGACACGGGGCTCGCCCTTCGACGGTTTCCACCCCTCCTGCACGCACATCGTGCCGATATGTCGACTCTCTTTTTCCATACTGCTAATTCGGTTTTCGATATTTTCAGGGCGCAAATTTAACCATTATTTCAATCATTCCCGACGAAATCGGCCCGATTTTTTGGCCAAGTGATGAATCTTCCGTAACTTTGCGGCCGGTTAAACATTAAGTTGAGCGCTGCAGAAAGCGCGACGCCCGGATGGCGGAATCGGTAGACGCGACGGTCTCAAACACCGTTGGAGCAATCCATCCCGGTTCGATCCCGGGTCCGGGTACGGCCAGCAGCCGGTAATCGTCATGATTACCGGCTGCTGTCTTTTTTATATACAGCTACGTGTTTCCCCTCCACCCTTCCCAGGCCGCCCGTTTCAGGAAAACGCAGTTGTCTCATTCTATAGACCTAATTATCTGAGAGATGTATTCGGCCGGCGGAGTGATGGCTATGGTATCTTCCTTAGCTATGGCAGCTATCTTAGCTATTTTAGCATAGTAACCTTGCGGCCGCGCGCTAAAAAATCGGAGGCTCCGCCACCACGGCGAGGCCCCCGACACTAAAAACAGGTAATGTTAATTGCTGCGATCAGCGCACGCTTACCTTCACGGCTCTGCCGTCGGGCAGGCGCACGATGTAGATGCCGCGGCGCAGGCCGGTCTGACCGACGCGACGACCGCTCACACCTGCGGCGCCGTCGGCCGACAGGCTGCCGATACCGCTCACTCTGTAAGATTCCTCCTTGATTGCTCCCGGACGTTTGCCGGCTTCCTGCGCGAAGGCGCTGATGGTGCCCTGGAGTTCGGTCTGACTGTCGTTGGTTATGACGATCGGCTCCTTATACTCCACGTAGGTCTTGCCGTCGAGCTTATAGGAGATCGTGCCGGGACCGCTGATGGTGATGACCGGCACTGTGGCTATCTTCGTGCGGCGAATCACTCCGTCGGGCCAGAACTCCAGACCTCCGTCGGCGGCCGGCATCAGATAGCCTGTCAGACGATACTTGGCCTCGGGGAGCGCGGGGCTCTGTGCGGCCGTCTCCAGAGCGGCGTGGATCGCGCCGTCGGTCACTATCACGCGGTCGGCGCCCTTTGCGGTCACGAGACATGGCGCACGCACGTGGTATACGCCCTTGCCTTCCTCGGGCTGTGCGGCTACCACTTCGGCGATCTTGCTGACGTCGGTCGAGCCCTTCTTCAGCTCATACACCTTAGCTTTGATCGTGGCCTCGCCGGGGGTGCAGGTGGTCAGGCGCACCCATACCGTGCGGTCGGCCCGTACGCCCTCCTCATTGTCGAGCAGCGTCTCGGCCCGGCTTTCAAGAGCCTTCTTGATAACTGCAGCTTTCTCCTCGTAGGTGGCGTTCTCGTCAAGATCCTTTATAACTTCCTACACATTCTAACCGGCATCAACCTTCCAGTCATCACGATCCTCCAGGGGAAAAATGTCCGAGTTTGATAAATAAGCGGCGATTTATGCGTAACTTTGCCGCCACTATATATCCGACTATGACAAGACGCAAAAAGAAGGCAAGACGCCGCAGCGCGCAGTGGCTCACTGTGATTATAGTGGCGATAGGCGCAATATGGTTCGCCTCGGCCATCAGGGCCCGCGACGAAGCCAACGCCACCAGCGAGGAGACAGGCACCGAGCGCACCTATAGACCTGTCGCAACTGCGAGCGGCGAGGAGATGCTCGCAGTTGCCACCAATCCGCAGCTGCCGGGAATCGACGTGGCCTACGAGGGGATGATCCTGTCGTTCAACCCGATGATGCATGTGCCCAACTGGGTCAGCTGGGAACTGACAGCTGACGAGACATCTGGCCACGCAGAGCGTTATGACAAATTCATGACCGACGAAAGCGTGGAGGGTTGCGCCGAGCCGTGGGACTACAGCTATTCGGGCTACGACCGCGGACACATGGCCCCGGCCGGCGACATGAAATGGAGCGACGAGGCGATGCGCCACACGTTCTATCTCACCAACATATGCCCGCAGATGAAGAGTCTCAACACTGGCGCCTGGAAACGCCTCGAAGAGAAGTGCCGTCAGTGGGCCAAAGCCGACAGCGCTATACTGATAGTGTGCGGGCCGGTGCTGACCGACTCGATCAGAGAGTATATAGGCGACAGCCGCGTGGCCGTGCCGGAGCGTTTCTTCAAAGTGGTGCTCGCTCCTTACACCAATCCGGTGAGAGGTATAGGCTTCATTATGGAAAACGGGCGCGTGGAAGGGGGCATGCAGCGTGCGGCCGTCAGCATCGACGAGGTGGAGCGAGTGACCGGACATGACTTTTTCGCATGGCTGCCCGACGACATAGAGAAAAAGGCGGAAGCGGAGTGCGACTTCCCCTACTGGAGCAATATCAGACCTAAAAAATGACTGAAAACGATACAATCTGCGCCATCTCCACGCCGGCAGGCTGCGGAGGCATCGCGGTGGTGAGAGTGAGCGGACCGCAGGCCGTGGAGGCCGTCGGGCAGATATGGCGCGGCAAGGATCTCGCGACAACGGCTGCGCGAAGGGCCACGCTCGGCGACATCGTCGACCGGCAGAGCGGCGAGACGGTCGACACGGCCCTGGCCATGGTGATGCGCGCGCCCGGCTCGTTCACGGGCGAAGACACTGTGGAGCTGTCGGTGCACGGCTCCACCTGGATACAGCGCGAGACGCTGCGGCTGCTTATCGACGCCGGATGCCGGCTGGCGCATCCGGGCGAATTCACCCGCCGGGCATTCGCCAACGGCAAGATGGATCTGGCCGAAGCCGAAGCCGTGGCCGACGTCATAGCATCGACCACGCGCGAGAGCCACCGCATAGCCGCGCAGCAGATGCGTGGCGACATTTCGCGGCGGCTGGGCGAGCTGCGGGCGCAGCTCGTGGATCTCTCGGCTCTTCTTGAACTGGAACTCGACTTCTCGGAAGAGGACGTGGAGTTCGCATCGCGGGAACGGCTGCTCGAGATCGCCGGCAACGTCAAAAACGAAGTTGACCGTCTCGCGGCATCATTCTCCATGGGCAAAGCCATCAAGGAGGGCGTCCCCGTGGCCATAGTCGGCAATCCCAACGCAGGAAAGTCGACGCTCATCAACGCGCTCCTCGAAGAGGACCGCGCTATAGTCAGCGACATTCCCGGCACAACCCGCGATACGATCGAGGACACCATGCAGATAGGCGGCGTGGAATTCCGGCTGATTGACACGGCCGGCATACGCACCACCGACGACGCCATAGAGGCGCTCGGCATAGAGCGGTCGGTCAAGGCGCTGCGTCGCGCCCGGATAACGATAGCCGTAGTCGACACCACTGCCCCGCTCGACCAGACGATCGCTATCATGCGCCGCATAGAGCAGGAACGCGCAGCGGATACTGCGGTGATCGCCGCCCTCAACAAAAGCGACGCCGCCGGCGCGGGCGGGCGACGGGCGACAGATGACGCGGGAGCTGCCAATCGTCGGGGTGAGGATAGCGAGAGCCAGATGTTGGCACGCGCGGATGGCGCGGGCGAAATGCAGCCTTCGCCTGAAACACCCGGCGAGATTGCTGACGGCCAGATCCGGCACTCCGCGCCTGCATTCGTGACTACTGAAGCCGGGAACGGCGTTTGTGCGATCGACGCCCACCGCCAAGCCGTTGCCGACATCGCCCCCGAGGCAGCCGCAGTGGAGATCAGCGCGCTGCGCGGCACCGGCATTGACCATCTGCGCCAGCGACTGCTGAATCTGACCGACCTCCCCGCCACCAACGACATAGTGGTCAGCAACGCACGCCACTACGAAGCCCTCGTGCAGGCCTCGGCATCGATTGACCGCGTGATCGCCGGACTGACCGCCGACCTCGCCGGCGTACTCATCGCCGAAGACCTCCGCCAGACCCTCCACCACCTCGGCGAAATCACCGGCCAGATCACCACCCCCGAAATCCTCTCCACCATCTTCTCCCGCTTCTGCATCGGGAAATAGCCTATTGGTGACAACTGGTGCCATCTGGCGTAAAACATTGAAAAGTCGCTCGTTATCGGGCGGCTTTTTTCGTGCTTTTACTGCAATATAACCGCTTTTCACCCCTTTTTACCTGTGTTTTTGTACCCGATTTGTAGCAAATCGGTCAATCCCGTCAATGCGTGCCGCAAGGTCGTGGACGATGTTTACGTAGGTTTACGTCAGTTTACGCACATGAACACTTTTGGCGAAATAAACGGCGAAATAAACACTAACACAGAATAAAATGAGTAGCAACATTGAAATCAAAAAGAAGTGCCGTTGGTGCGGAGCTGAGTTCATCGCTCGTAAGACAACAACGGAGTATTGCAGCCACCGATGTTCGGGACTCGCATACAAGGAAAGAAAGCGTCAGGCAAAGCTGGATTCATACCAACGAGAATATGAGCATCAGCAATCAGGTCAAAAAGAAGTAGCCAAACAGGAGTTCTTGACTCCTACACAAGCGGCCACTCTGCTTGGGGTATGTCATGTCACAATCTACAATTATATCAACCGAGGCGTCATCAAGGTCTGGAAGTTGAAACGAAAGACCCTCATCAGAC
>CALHWU010000084.1 GCA_938039795.1 uncultured Muribaculaceae bacterium | reverse complement strand
GTGGATCACCGCAACAACGACTATACCGAGGGCAACGCATGGCAGTACACCTGGCACGTGCAGCACGACATTCCCGGCCTGATATCCCTGATGGGGGGCAACGAGGCTTTCCTGGCCAAGCTCGACTCGATGTTCACCACCGAGCTCGTCACGTCGCAGGCCGACGTCACCGGCCTAATCGGCCAGTATGCCCACGGCAACGAGCCATCCCACCACGTCACCTATCTTTATGCCCTGGCCGGACGCCCCTGGCGCACGCAGGAACTGATACGCGAGATCGTAGACACGCAATACCGCCCCGAACCCGACGGACTGTCGGGCAACGACGACTGCGGCCAGATGTCGGCCTGGTACATGTTCTCCTGCATGGGATTCTATCCCGTCGACCCGGTCAGCGCCACATACGTCATCGGCGCACCGCAGATGCCCGGCTTCACGCTTCATCTGGCAGGAGGCAAGACGTTCACCATCCGCGCTGAAGGCCTCTCCAAAGAGAATCTTTACGTGGAGAGCGTCACGCTCAACGGCAAGCCGCATACGTCGCCCATTCTGACTCACGACGACATCACCCGTGGCGGCGAGCTGGTGTTCAAGATGACCGATCGTCCGGTCGCAGCCGAATAAACAGTCATTGACAAAACAACATACAACAAAAAGATAACACGATGAGCAATTATCCGAAAATCGGCATCCGCCCCACCATCGACGGCCGTCAGGGTGGCGTACGCGAAAGCCTTGAAGAGAAAACAATGGCTCTGGCCCATGCTGTGGCCGATCTGATCACATCCAATCTCCGCAACGGCGACGGTTCGCCCGTGGAGTGCGTGATAGCCGACTCGACCATAGGCCGTGTTGCCGAAACGGCAGCATGCGCCGAAAAGTTCGAGCGTGAAGGCGTGGGAAGCACCATCACCGTAACCTCATGCTGGTGCTACGGCGGAGAGACCATGGACATGAACCCCCACTGGCCTAAGGCCGTATGGGGCTTCAACGGCACCGAGCGCCCGGGAGCCGTCTATCTCGCGTCGGTTCTTGCCGCACACTCACAGAAGGGACTTCCGGCATTCGGCATCTACGGACACGACGTGCAGGATCTCGACGACAACACCATTCCCGCCGACGTAGCCGAGAAGATACTCCGCTTCGCCCGCGCCGCACAGGCCGTGGCCACCATGCGCGGCAAGTCATACCTCTCGATGGGCAGCGTGGCTATGGGCATCGCCGGATCGATGGTCGACCCCAACTTCTTCCAGGAATATCTGGGCATGCGCAACGAGTCGGTCGACATGACCGAGATCATCCGCCGCATGTCGGAAGGGATCTATGATCCCGAGGAATACACCAAGGCTATGGCCTGGGCCGAGAAGCACTGCAAGCCCAATGAAGGCAAGGACATCTGCAACGCCGCCAACGGCAAAGCCAAAGACCGTGCCGGCAAGGACAAGGACTGGGAATTCACCGTCAAGCAGGCCATCATCATGCGCGATCTCATGCACGGTAATCCCAAACTTCTCGAAATGGGATTCAAGGAGGAGGCCATGGGCCACAACGCCATAGCCGGCGGCTTCCAGGGCCAGCGCCAGTGGACCGACTTCTACCCCAACGGCGACTTCCCCGAGGCTATACTCAACACATCGTTTGACTGGAACGGCATCCGCGAGCCGATCACCGTAGCCACCGAGAACGACGCCCTCAACGGCGTGGCCATGCTCTTCGGCCACCTGCTGACCAACCGCGCCGCCATATTCTCCGACGTGCGCACCTACTGGAGCCCCGATGCCGTGAAACGCGTCACAGGCAAAGAGCTCACCGGACTGGCCAAGAACGGCATGATCCACCTCATCAACTCCGGCGCGACCACTCTCGACGGCACCGGACAGTCGGTCGACGCCCAGGGCAACCCCACGATGAAGGAGCACTGGAACATCACCGAGGCCGACGTTGACAACATGCTCAAGGCCACCACATGGTATCCTGCCAACCGCGACTACTTCCGCGGAGGAGGCTTCTCCAGCAACTTCCTGAGCAAGGGCGGCATGCCTGTCACCATGGCTCGCGTCAACCTCGTCAAGGGCCTCGGCCCCGTGCTGCAGCTCGCTGAAGGCTGGACAGCCGACGTCGATCCGGAGATCAACGCCATCCTCGACAAGCGCACCGACCCGTCGTGGCCTACCACATGGTTCGTGCCCCGTCTCGACCCCCGAACCGACGCATTCAAGGACGTCTATTCGGTGATGAACAACTGGGGAGCCAACCACGGAGCCATCTCCTACGGACATATCGGAGCCGACCTCATCACCATGGCTTCGATACTCCGCATACCGGTATGCATGCACAATGTACCCGACGTAGAGATCTTCCGCCCCTCGGCATGGAACTCCTTCGGCATGGACAAGGAGGGAGCTGATTTCCGCGCCTGCAAGAACTACGGTCCGATTTACAAATAAGCCGAGGACTATATCCACAAGCAAAGCGTCGGGAAGAGGTCGGCCCTGACATCTTCCCGACGCCTTTTGTATCCATAACATCTCACAAATAACTCCACGCAAAATGGCAACAATACAACAGATCCAGGAATTCGTAGAACTGGCCCACCGCGTAGGTCAGGCCGGCCTGACCGTATGCTCCAGCGGCAATCTCTCCGTGCGTCTCGACAACGACGAAGTGATGATTTCAGGCACCGGCTCATGGGTACCTGCCCTGACACCCGACAAAGTATCGGTATGCCGCCTGTCGACAGGCGAAGTGCTCAACGGCATCAAGCCCTCCATGGAGAGCGTTTTCCATATGGGAGTGATGCGCGAGCGTCCCGAGGTGGGCTGCGTGCTCCATTTCCAGTCGCCCTACGCCACAGCCGTAGCCTGCATGAAGCAGCGTCCGGCCGACTTCAACTTCACGGCCGAGTGCCCGATACATGTAGGCCGCGAGATCCCCATGATCCCCTATTTCCGCCCCGGATCACCCGAGCTGGCCTCCCACGTCATCAAGGAGATGAAAGACCATGATTCGGTCATGCTCCTCAAGCATGGCCAGGTGGTGTGCGGCAAGGACTTCAACCAGGCCTTCGAGCGCGCCATGTTCTTCGAGATGGCATGCCGCATCGCAGTGCTCAACGGCGAAAACGTCGATCCTCTGACAGCTGAGGACATAGGCGACCTCGACACCTACATTCTCGGCAAGATCACAAAATGAATCCGACATATTTAGCAGCCGATTTCGGCGGAGGGAGCGGGCGCGTCATCGCCGGCACCCTCCGGCCGGATGGCTCCGGCTATTGCCTTGAGTTCAGAGAGATCCACCGGTTCGCCAACCGCCCGGTGCAGCTGGGCGACTATTTCGTATGGGATTTCCCGTCGCTCTACGCCGACATGATCGAGGGGCTCGCCAAGGCCGCCCGCGAAGGGCTCGACGTGGTGTCGGTGGGCATCGACACATGGGGCGTGGACTTCGGTCTGATCGACTCCACCGGACAGCTCGCCGGCATGCCGGTATGCTACCGCGACACCCACACCGAGGGACTTCCCGAGATCTTCGCGCATGAAGAATCGCCCGAGGCCCACTATTCCGAGGCAGGCATACAGGTGCTCCCCATCAACACCATCTACCGTCTGATGTCGATGAAGCGTGCCGACGACCCGAAACTCGATATCGCGCGCCGTCTGCTATTCACCCCCGACCTGCTCACCTATTTCCTTACAGGCCGGGAAATCAACGAGTATACGATCGCATCGACTTCAGAGCTGCTCGACGCCCGCACACGCCGGTGGAACGAACCGCTGATACGCCGCATGGGGCTGCGCCCAGAGCTCTTCTGCCCGATCACAATGCCGGGCACCGTCGTTGGCCCTATAACTCCCCGTGTGGCCGAGGCTACAGGATTAAGCCGCGATGTAAAGGTCGTAGCTGTAGGATCTCACGACACAGCAAGCGCCGCCTTCGCATCGCCCCGCAACTATGCGGCCGACCGCGCCGCCTTCCTGAGTTCAGGCACATGGTCGCTGCTCGGAGTGGAGCTTGACGAGCCGGTGCTGACCGATGAAGCGCGCCGGGCCGGATTCTCCAACGAAGGAGGAGTCGGAGGCAAGACACTCCTTCTGCAGAACATCACCGGACTGTGGATACTCCAGCGTCTGGCCGCAGAATGGCGCGAGCGCGGAGAGGATCCGGGATGGGCGCGTCTGACCGACGAAGCGGAAGCGGCCGCCGACACTGCCATGATCGATGTCGACGACCCCCGCTTCTCACGTCCCGACGCCATGGAGCGCACTATCGCCGACTACTGCCGCGAGACCGGACAGACCGCGCCCTCGACACGCGGCGAGTATGTGAGGTGCGTATGCCGCTCCCTCGCCGAACGCTACCGCAAGGCCGTGGAACAGGTCAATCCGCTGTTGCCCCGCCCGCTCGAAGCGCTGCAGATCATCGGAGGAGGATCCAACAACCGCCTGCTCAACGCGATGACAGCCGAAGCCACCGGTCTGAAAGTCTATGCCGGCCCGTCCGAAGCCACCGCCATAGGCAATATCATGCTTCAGGCCATCACGGCCGGCCAGATAAAGACCAAACAGGAGGTCACCGCCATCCGACAGCTCTAATCAACCGTCAAAACCTATTTTCCTACCACTTCAACCCATGAACAACGACCGCACGTCGGCAACAATGCCGCGTCCGCCACTCGTGCCGCGACGCTATCTGCTGACATTCATACTCATCACCTTCCTCTTCGCACTATGGGGATTTGCCAATGACATAACGAATCCCATGGTGGCCGCATTCCAGACCGTCATGGAGCTGTCGGCCGCCAAGGCCTCGATGGTGCAGTTCGCCTTCTATGGCGGCTATGCCACCATGGCCATACCCGCAGCTCTCTTCATCCGCCGCTACAGCTACAAGACCGGCATACTGATCGGGCTGGGACTGTATGCCGTCGGCGCTTTCCTGTTCATTCCGGCAGCCGACTTCCAGGAATTCTCGTTTTTCTGCATTTCGCTCTACGTACTGACATTCGGACTGGCTTTCCTTGAGACCACAGCCAATCCCTATATCCTGTCGCTCGGCGACCAGTCAAACGCCACGCGGCGCCTCAATCTCGCTCAGGCGTTCAATCCCGTCGGATCCCTGTCGGGCATGGCGGTGGCATCGCTTATCGTGCTCCCCAACCTGATCTCCGACCGCCGCGACGCCGCCGGACAGATCATCTTCCCTTCACTCGATGCAGCCGAAAAAGCCGCCATCCGCACCCACGACCTCGCCGTCATACGCGATCCGTATGTGGCCATCGGCCTGTTGGTGCTCGTGATGTTCGTCATCATCGCCTGCGTGAAGATGCCAGGCAAAAACGACGACCGCACTCCGCTAGCATTCCGTCACACCCTGATGAAACTGTGGAAAAACGTCGACTACCGGCTGGGGGTCATCACCCAGGTGTTCTACGTAGCCGCCCAGATAATGGTGTGGACATTCATCATCCAGTATGCCGACAATCTCGGCATCGACAAAGCCACGGCGCAGAACTACAACATACTCGCCATGGGGCTTGCGCTGACGTTCCGCTTCGTCGGCACATTCGTCATGCGATACGTACGTCCCGCCAAGCTGCTCGCCATATTCGGTGTCGGAGCGAGCGTATGCACCCTCGGCACCATACTGATAGAAGGATTTGCCGGACTCATATGCCTTGTGGCCATATCGGCGTTCATGTCGATCATGTTCCCGAGCATCTACGGCATAGCTCTCAGCAAGGCCGACCATGAGGACACATCGCTCGGAGCAGCATTCCTGGTAATGGCTATAGTGGGCGGCGCGCTCATGCCGCCTCTTCAGGGCAGCATCATCGACCTGGGCCATATCGGCCCGATGGCAGCCGTCAACGCAAGCTTCTGCCTGCCGCTGATATGCTTCATCGTGGTCACCTGCTATGGCCTACGCACCATGCGCTCCCGACAATAACCTTCATTCCACCACGACAGTCTCTCCGACGCAGGATGCCGCCGATTTCTACATCGTGGATCCGACGGATATTCCCCACCACATACTGAGCACAGGCGGAAATCTCACCATACAGCCGACAAGGGCTTGCCATTATGCGGCAAGCCCTTGTCGTACTGCTACAAGTCTACTTGTTGATGTATCAGCTGTCGATATCGAAACCGCGACGGCGTATGGCGTCGAGCATGCGGTACGACATGGCCTGACGGTAATAGTCGATAATATGGGAAGCCCAGTCATTGTCGGTCTTTGTTCCCTCCCGGGTCTGGTTGTATTCGCTGACCACACTGTCGTAAGCCATCAGATTCTCTGCCATTCCCTCCTCCCGGTATCTGTCGGAATGGATAGTCAGCTCCACCGGCTGCTTCGGTTTCAGATCAGGATGCTCGCGTGGCACTCCGAGAGCCAGACCGCACACTACAAACACCCCCTTGGGGAGACAGAGCAACCTTGATATCGCCTCGGGCGACGCTGTGCGTGCATATCCTATGCAGCATGTACCGAGCCCTGACGATTCGGCCGCCGTCAGAGCGCTCATCATGGCGAGAGTAGCATCGACAACTCCTACGATCACTCCGTCGAGCGTATGCTCGAAATCGGGCATATCCAGATCCTTTTCGCTGGCTATGACACGGATCTTATGGTAGTCGGCACAGAAGAGCATGAAGTGGGCGCAGGTCTTGGCCTGTTTCTGACCGGTCAGCTCATAAATTCTCTCCTTGACAGTCTGATCTGTCACATCTATCACCGAAAATTGCTGTCCGTTGTAGCTGGTAGGAGTATTGCGTATGGCTTCATAAATGAAATCCATAGTATCGGCCGGGATAGGCTCACGCTCATAGCGGCGCACACTGCGTCGCTGAAGAAGGGTGTCTTTTACAGTTTTCATGCGCTTGTAAGCTTGTGATGGTTGGATTAGTTGACAGATCCACTTCGGATCCTTTGTAAATCAACAAACGACACCTACAGAAAGTTCGGATCCGATCAATAAAAAAACAAAAAAATATTTTGTGCGGGAGGACTTGCATTAGCGAAGCCAAATTTGTAGCTTTGCAGACGACACTACTGTAGCCTCACCTCAACAATATGAAACAATACAGACTATCTCTCCTATCACTCGCAGTCTTGCTTGCCAGCATGCTACTACCGGCGCCCTGCAGTAATGCGGCCCGGTTGTCGCAACCCGCCGACAGTCTCTTGCGCCGTCTCTCACAAGCCACTACACCAGCCGACAGCCTCCAGACCCTACTTCACCTCTACGACGCGTCAGACAGAAACGGCAGAAACAACCTCAACCATCCGATCTATACCCTTGCACAGCGGGCCAATGCTCCCGAGAGCGTACAGCTCGACCTGTTGAGACAGATATCCAATTGCTACAACGGCAACGATTCCATACAGCGGATCGTGCTCAATGAAGTGAAACGCCATCCACTATCGCCCGACCGCCGTGAAACTGAATTATTCATCAGACTCCTGATCATCTATACTACAGCCCAGGATATCACCGACGATCAGCGCGACAAAGCCATAAGCGACATCATACAGAGGATCACCAAGGATTTGCCTGCAGATCAGCTCGAACAGCTCGAGCTCTACTACAGTCTTTGCATCTATCTGAGCCAGATGAGCCGCGGTGAGGTGCTTGGAAAATACATGTCGCAGGCCGAAAAAATCATCAGAGAGTGCGACTGGCAGAGTCAGGCCGTGCCCAACATGTACTATACCCACGCGGGCATCATCTATACCGAAGCCGAACTATACGGCCGCGCGGTGCAGAGCGACAAAAGACTTCTGCTGCTCATCGACGAACTCCAGAAGCGCTACCACAGCCAGGGACGCACCAACCGCAATTACCGCACATATAAATATATCTGCTACCGACGCATGCTCAGCAACTATCCGGCACTGAGCGCCCGAGAGATCAAGGCTTACGCCGACTCGATCAGGAATCTCGCGAGGGAAGATGCCGATGTAGCCGCCGACATCAGCAAAAATCACCTCGCCGACATATATTATGACATGGCCACAGGCCGCTATGCCGAAGCGCTGCCACTGCTGAAGCCATATCTTGATCCGGCCACCGAACCGATCAAAAGCTTCAACCGTCACAAGATATTCAGATTTCTGGAAGAAGCCGCAGAGGCAACAGGCGACAGCACTACCCTGCTGGCTACGGCGCGACTGCGCAATAAGCTGCTCGAACAGCTGCTCGCATCAAAAAGCGAAGAACGCTATCGCGAGCTCAACGTGCTTTACGAGGTGGACAAACTCAAATCAGAGCGCAACAGCGCCGAACTCGAAGCGCGCGAAAGCATCATATCATCTCACCAGACCCGTCTGATCATTACGGCAGCCGCACTGGCCGTACTCGCCATCGTCACCATCGCACTCTACAGGCTCTATATCCATGCGCGCGGATTATCGAGGAAGCTCAAGGCTTCCAACACCAAACTCGAAGTACAGCGCGACTCGCTCGCCACAGCGCAGCGCGATCTCGTGGAAGCGCAGGACCGGGCACGAAAGGCAGGCCGGGCTCGCAACGAATTCATCGCCAACATGAGCCATGAGGTGCGCGATCCTCTCGATGCCATTTCAGGATATACGCAGCTTATCGCCGACAACATCGACGACAGCAAGCGCCGCTATCTGCAGACCTACGTCGACATCGTGTCGCTCAATACAGAGCTGATACAGACGCTCATCAACGACGTGCTCGACCTGTCGGAAGCCGACAACTCACGTCTGAGCATAAACCGCCGGCCGGTCAGGATCGAGGACTCGTGTCATACAGCCCTCGAATGCGTAAGGCGCAAAGTGAATCCTGCGGTCACTCTCTCCTTCGACCAAGGCAATTGTCCGGCCGACCTCATCGTCGACACCGACCCACGGCGCGTGGAGCAGGTGATCGTTAACCTGCTCCAGAATGCCATAAAATTCACGGCCCATGGAAGCGTCACGCTGTCAACTTACATAGATGACGACTCATCGACCCTTTCGATCGCCGTCACCGACACCGGCACGGGAGTGCCCGACGGAATGGAGGAGAAAATATTCGAACGCTACGAAAAGGCCAATCCGTCGACCCAGGGCTGGGGACTCGGACTGAGCATCAGCCGACAGGTGGCGCGCCTCCTCGGGGGAGACGTCAGGCTCGACACCACCTACACCCGCGGAGCCCGCTTCATCTTCACCATTCCCCTTGACGGCAAGACGGCGCAGCCGGCCGCGCTGAAGTCCGACAGCATCAGCAAATAAAACAGCAAGAGGGCGTCGTCATAACCACGGTCAGTCCGTACCGTCATGACTACGCCCTCACTATCATGTAAAAAAAGGCGCTGTGTCAGGATTCTGACACAGCGCCCGTCTTTATCAAGTCCTTGCGGATCTCTGCTTACTCAGCTTTGCCGTTGCTGCCAAGCACATTGACGATCTTGTGCTTGTAGAGCTTCTCCATCTCGTCGCGGGCCGGGCCGAGATACTTGCGCGGGTCGAACTCACCGGGCTTGGTGGCGAACACCTCACGCACAGCGGCTGTCATGGCCAGACGGCTGTCGGAGTCGATGTTGATCTTGCATACTGCGCTCTTGGCAGCCTTGCGGAGCTCCTCTTCGGGAATACCGATGGCATCGGGCAGCTTGCCGCCGTATTTGTTGATGATGTCGACATACTCCTGGGGCACCGACGAAGAGCCGTGGAGCACGATGGGGAATCCGGGGAGCTTCTCCATGACACCGTCGAGCACGTCGAATGCCAGGGGCGGCGGAACGAGACGGCCCTCTGCGTTGCGTGTGCACTGCTCGGGGGTGAATTTGTATGCGCCGTGCGATGTGCCGATCGAGATAGCGAGGCTGTCGCAACCTGTGCGGGTAGCGAAGTCAATCACCTCTTCGGGGT
>CALHWU010000083.1 GCA_938039795.1 uncultured Muribaculaceae bacterium | reverse complement strand
ACCCGTCAGGAAGCGGTGGAACGGATTTACAGCATCAAGCGTCGCATCGACTCCAAGGCGATGATTTCACTCGTAAGCGATGCCGCCATGCTTGAGAAGTGGGTCGACGACATCCCTGAACAGGCTCTACAACTCGCCGATGTGGCAGTCAGACCGCTGACTATTATCTATGACCATCCGCGCGGGCTCGCCTCCGGGCTGCTTGCGGCCGACGGCAGCGCGGCCATCCGCATTGCATCCGATGAATTCTGCCAGAGCCTTTGCCGACGTCTGCGCCGGCCGATTGTCTCGACATCGGCCAATATAAGCGGCAAGCCTGCTCCCGGAAGCTTCGCCGGGATAGATGCAGAAATCAAGGAAGCCGTCGACTATGTGGCTACAAGCGGACGCCAGGCTGCTGGATCCGACAACCGCCCGTCGTCGGTCATTAAAATCTCTGACGGAGGAATAATCAAAATCTTACGCCCGTGAACAGCACAGAACTCAATAGCGGGAATGCCGCCGCGACTGAAAACGATCCCAACCGCCACGGCGAGGGACGCGCCCACACGCTTTTCATGCGATTTCTTATCTGGCGCGAGAAACACGTTAAAGAGAAGACCTTTGTAATATTCATCTCGCTGATCGTAGGAATACTGGGAGGTCTGGCGGCTCTCCTGCTCAAGACGCTGATACATCTGATATCGTCGGCGCTGACGTCGCATCTGTCGGTGACTGGGAGCAACTGGCTGTTTTTTCTTTATCCGGCGCTCGGAGTGCTGATCACCGTATTGTTTGTGCGCTACGTAGTGCGCGACAACATCTCCCACGGTGTCACACGCGTGCTATACGCCATTTCGCAGAATAAAAGCCGACTCAAGCGCCACAATACATATACCTCGCTGATAGCGAGCTCCATCACCATCGGATTCGGCGGATCAGTCGGCGCGGAGGGCCCTATCGTATACACCGGCGCCGCCATCGGATCCACCGTCGGATCCTGGCTGCGCATGTCGCCGAGGGTATTGATGATCCTCGTAGGCTGCGGCGCCGCAGCCGGCATAGCAGGCATATTCAAGGCGCCTATTGCCGGTATGCTTTTCACCCTTGAGGTGCTGATGATCGATCTTACGACTGTCTCGGTGATGCCGCTGCTGATATCGTCGATCACAGCCGCTACAATAGCCTATATATTCACGGGCTATGACGTTGAATTTTTCTTTGTACAGAGCGAGCCGTTCGTGACGGCACGTATCCCCTTCGCCATATTGCTGGGCGTCTTCACCGGACTCGTATCGCTTTATTTCACACGCGTAATGAATCTGATGGAGAACACCTTCGGCAAGATACGCAATCCATGGCTGCGCATGGGCGCCGGCGGCGCGCTGCTTTCGAGTCTCATATTCCTGTTCCCGCCTCTCTACGGTGAAGGCTACGGGTCGATCGTGGCCCTGCTCAGCGGCAACATTTCGAGCATCGTCGACGGTTCGCTGTTTTATGCCGACCGCGACAACGTGTGGTTCATCCTGCTGTTCATAGCCATGATCATCCTCACCAAAGCATTTGCCACCTCCTCCACCACAGGTGCGGGAGGCGTTGGCGGCACCTTCGCTCCGTCGCTTTACGTAGGCTGCATGGCAGGCTTTTTCTTCGCCTACTTTATCAATGAGCTTTTCGGACTTGATCTGTCGGTGAAGAATTTCGCACTGATGGGCATGGCAGGGGTGATGTCGGCTGTAATGCATGCGCCGCTTATGGGCATCTTCCTGACAGCTGAGCTGACGGGAGGATACGAACTCTTTCTGCCCCTGCTCATAGTATCGACGCTCTCTTACGGCACCATAAAGCTTTTCGAGCCCTACAGCATCTACGCCATGCGACTGGCACAGCGCGGCGAGCTCCTGACGCATCACAAGGATAAGGCTGTGCTGACCCTGCTGAAAGTTGACAACGTGATAGAAACTGATTTCGTGCCTGTCAGACCCGACATGAACCTGAAGGAGATGGTGGGAGTGATATCCCGATCAAACCGCAACCTGTATCCGGTGCTTGACAAGGAGGGACGCCTGCAGGGGGTGGTGCTGCTCGACGAAATACGCAACATCATGTTCCGTCCGGATCTTTACAGGCGCATGTATGTCGA
>CALHWU010000082.1 GCA_938039795.1 uncultured Muribaculaceae bacterium | reverse complement strand
AGAGTCGTTCCGGGATCTGAAGAGCGATGGACACTGCGCGTCGTCCCTGCCGATTCCACTCGGTCGCCCCAGCCGACAGCCGTGATAGTCGACATGTACAATGCCGCTCTTGACCGATTAGCTCCGCACTCTCTGTCGATGCACCTCAACAGTGTCGGCAACCGGTACCTTTCAGTGCGTACGCCCGCCACAGGCAACGAAGTCACATCCATGGTAGAATCCGATTTCCGCTGGCTCCCCGGCCGGGAGATAGGTGCGCCTGCTTTCAACACCTACGGACGATCATTCTACGAGATTCCCCGATTGTATGAGATGGCGGAAGTAATGCCCCGAGCAGGCATGTCGCGGTCGGTGATGATGAAATCGTCCGCTACCAACCGCTTATATATGGCCGCCAAAGATGAAATGGCTGACAACGCGGTTGAAGAGGAAGTGGCTGAAGACGCATCGGCCGACGGTGGAGCTGCCGTCGCAGAAAATGATGCAGCGGAACAGGCACAAAATATCGAATACCGGCCGTCGGAAATCGCCTTGGCCATGTTCCACCCGATGCTTGTCACCGACAATGACGGTCGGCTTGCTCTGACATTCACAGTGCCCGACGCCAATACCACATGGCGCTTCATAGCCACCGGTTTCAATACCTCAATGGAAAATGCCACGGAAAGCCGCGACATCGTCGCAGCCAAACGCGTGATGGTGACGCCCAACGCTCCGCGTTTCCTGCGCAATGGCGACAAAACGGCTGTAGGTATAGCTGTGTTCAACAATTCCGATACCCCGGTCAAAGCCGATGTCACGGCCGAATGGTTTGATCCTGTTACCGGACAGACTGTCGGTCGTGAAAGTCAGACCGTAAATATCCAGCCGATGCTTTCGTCTGATATCACAACCCATATAACAGTTCCGGCCGAAGGACAGATGCTCGGGCTCAGGGTACGGGCCGTTACGCCTGACGGATCTGACGGACAGCAGAACATAATTCCTCTACTTCCTGCCGACGTTGCCGTAATGGAATCTGACAATTTCTACCTCGCACCCTCCGACAGCATCAAATCCGTTGAGTTGCCAAAAGCCGCCAAGGATATGAAAATGACCCTCACTTACTGCGACAATCCTCTGTGGTATGTCATCACTTCTCTGCCGGGAATGCAGACGCCCGAATTCAAGAGCGCTCCTGATGCTGCATCCTCGATTTTCTCGACCGTGGTGGCCACGGAGATCATGAAACGCTATCCTGAGGTGGCAAAAGCAGTTAAATACTGGTCGGAATCGGCCGACCGCGACAGCACTCTCACCTCGATGCTCGAGCGCAACGCCGATCTGAAAACGCTCCTGCTCAAAGCCACCCCGTGGCAACAGGAGGCTATGAGCGATACAGAACGCATGCAGAGGCTTGCACTGCTTTTCGACCGCACGCAGACCGACGCAGCCTACAGATCCTCACTTGAACTGCTTGAAAAACTGCAGCAGAGCGACGGAGGCATGGCATGGAACACGTACTATCCGCGTTCGTCGGAATGGGCTACAGAGTGGGTGGCAGCCGTACTCGGCGAACTCAACCGCATAGGCTATTTCCCTGCTGATGATACGCGCTTGGAATCCATATATCACAAAGTGCTCGGTTATCTCCAGGATGAGGCTGTAAAGCGTTCACGCCGCGATAAGGATTACACCGACATATTGTTCGCCATGCTCGTCTCGGCCGCTCCCGACTTCACTCTGTCGGCTGACGGACGCCTCATCGTGGATCGCGCCGTACAATACACCGTCGGCCACTGGAAAGAACTCGATGTGCCCGCAAAGATCGAGGGCGCCCTGCTCCTGATCTCACAACGGCGCAAGGCCGTCGCCTCCGAAATAATGAGATCAGTAAGTGAATACGCTGTCAGAAAGCCACAGCTCGGCATGTGGTGGCCCTCTGTAGGCAATTCTTATTTCCCGTCGGGCGATGTCCTCATGTCGGCGCGCGCACTGCTCGCCTACAGCCTCCTTGATCCGGAATCACCTCAGATCGAACCCATACGCCAGTGGATCATCATCCAGAAACAGGCTATGAACTGGGGTGATGCTCCAGCTGTAAGCCATATAGTAGCATCTCTGCTCGCCTCTTCTCCTGCCTGGGTTGAAAAAGCCGGTAGCATAACGGTACAGATCGACAAAAAAGATATTGCCGTCACACCCGAAGCATATACGGGTTCGCTGCGGGTATCATTACCCGTCAAAGGCCGGTCACTGACAATATCAAGATCGGGGCACACCCCTGCATGGGGAGCCGTCGTCAGCCGCTACACGGCTGTTCCGTCCGACATCAAGGCCATGGCTTGCGAAGGGCTCTCGATTGAAAAGCGGCTGCTGCGATTGACTCCCGACGGATCATGGGCCGACGCTTCGACGCTTAAAGCCGGCGACCGCGTGAAAGTGGTTCTGACGGTCAAAGCTTCGCGCGAGATCGACTATATGGCGATCAATGACCAGAGAGCGGCATGTCTGGAACCTGTCGAGCAGCTGCCCGAGCCGATATGGAGTGAAGGCATATGTTTCTATCGCGAGAATCTCGACGCCGAGACACGCATTTTCATCGATCGCCTGCCCAAAGGCACATACCAGCTCGCATACGAAATGTGGGTCAACAATGCCGGAAGCTTCGCCTCGGGTATCGCCACAGCGCAGAGCCAGTATGCTCCCGAACTCACAGCCCACTCGTCTGGGTCAAGGCTCGTAGTGGAGGCCGGGAAATGATACGTTTTTGAGGATTCGACCATATTGCCTAACTTTGCATACGCTAAAGCAACCACGAAAGAACGATAGAGATGAGCCAGGCTGATAAAAGCGGCAGACCGTCATTGGCAGAACGGATCGTACAGTGGACCACCGACAGGTGGCGCTACTGCACCGACGGCGTATGGCGCGACACAGCCGACAAGCCCATGGTGCATCTGGTCAAGATCATCAATCTTTCGGTACGCGGCTTCATGAACGCCGATCTGCAGTCGCAGGCGTGCGCCATGACCTATCGCACGCTGCTGGCCATGGTGCCCGCTCTGGCCATGCTGTTTGCCATAGCCCGTGGATTCGGCTTCCAGAATCTGGTGGAATCGGAAATCCTTAGCTTTTTCCCCTCGCAGCATACGGCCCTGAAAGCCGCTTTCGGCTTCGTCGACTCCTATCTGGCCCAGACGTCGGAGGGCGTATTTGTTGGGATCGGAGTGGTCGTCCTGCTCTGGACGCTCATATCACTTCTGGGCAGCGTGGAGGACTCGTTCAACAATATCTGGAATATCACCAGCGGACGCTCCATATTCCGGAAAATGACCGATTATCTGGCGATATTGCTCATACTGCCGGTTTTCATGATCTGTTCGGCAAGCCTATCGCTGCTCGTGTCATCGACCCTCCAGCAGCTTCTCGACGTGGATTTCCTGAAGCCCACCGTCAACTGGCTCCTTGATCTCGGAAGCTACATCTTCACGTGTCTTTTTTTCCTCGTAAGCTATCTCTTCATCCCCAATACGAAAGTCCGCTTCAAGCCCGCGGCAATAGTAAGCCTGTTTGTAGGCGCCGCCTTCCAGCTGCTTCAGTGGATCTTCGTCAGCGGCCAGATGTATGTGTCGAAATACAATGCCATATATGGATCGTTTTCCTTCCTGCCGCTGCTGCTGATATGGCTGCAGCTCGTGTGGCTCGTCACATTCATAGGCGCCCTTCTCTGCTATGCCTCGCAGAACGCCGGCCAGTTCAACTTCTACAAGGATGTCGACGACATATCGCTTATCTACCGCCGCAAGGTCGCCGTGGCGATCATGGTCATCATAGCACGCCGTTTCACCGAGGGTAAGCCGGCCATCACCTCGCGTCAGCTCGCCATCGACTACGGTCTCCCGATAGCTCTGGTCAGCCCCCTGGTGGAATGTCTCAACCGTATAGGCCTTGTCAATTTCATCGAGGCCAAAGCCGATCTGCTCGAACATCCTCTCCAGCCGGCCGTCGACGTCAACGGGCTGACGGTAGGCCATGTCATCAGTCTGATGCAATCGGAGGGCACATCGGATTTCATTCCTGATTTCCGTAAGAATTTCGGGGCGATCGACAAGCTGTGTGACGATGTCACCGACCGTATGATCACGGCCGCCGACGAGACTCAACTCATTTCACTCAACATAAACATTTCCCAACAATGAAAAAGCAAATTGCTACAACGGCAGCACCCGCTGCCATCGGCCCCTACAGCCAGGCCATCGATCTCGGCAACATGGTGTTCATCTCCGGTCAGATTCCCGTAAATCCCGCCAACGGCGAGATCCCCGAAGGAATCAAGGCCCAGACAGCCCAGTCGATCTCCAACATCAAGGCTATCCTCGCCGAGGCAGGCCTTTCAATCGACAATGTGGTAAAGACCACTGTATTCCTGGCCAACATGGCTGACTTCACCGCCATGAACGAGGTGTATGCCGAGGCCTTCACCGCACCGTTCCCGGCCCGCTCGGCCGTAGCCGTGCGCGAGCTTCCCAAGCAGGTGCTCGTTGAGATCGAGACCATCGCTGTGCGCTGATCAATCATCGACTAACAGTCACGATACGACCGACGGAATAAACAGCCTTCAGACTGTTATTCCGCCGGTCTTTTATCTGGCCGGTCAGGAACCAGCGGTCAATCGCTGTTTTTATCCCGAAAACAGGATTCGAGAAAATCAGCCACCACAAATGTAGATCCTCCAATAAACAGCATATCTGACTGAGAACTGTCTGCCATGGCATTAGCATATGCTTTCATCACACTGTCGTCAACCGAAGCGAGCTGCAGACCTGCTTCATCGACTTTGTCGGCAAGTTTCTCCGCCGGCAATGCTCTGTCGACGGAAGGCTGACAAGCATAGACATGCAGTCGCGGGATACCACGGAGAAATGACAATACGGTAGAAACATCCTTATCTGAAACAAATCCGACGACCAGCCGCTTATCAGCCTTAAACGAGCGGAAACGCTCTGCCGTATATCGCCAACCGCCTGGATTATGCCCGGTATCACAGACGGTCAGTGGAATGTCTGAAACTTTCATCCATCGTCCCATCAGTCCGGTAAGATCACAGACCTGAGAGAATCCCGAGCGCACGGCCTCGGAAGAAATGTCGAGTCCAGACTCACGTAGCGCTTCCACTGATTCTAAAACAGTGAGTGCATTGTGCCTCTGGCACTCTCCCGTCAATTGCGATTCTATCTCGCCATATAGTCGGGTCAGATATCGTTGTAGTCCGTTTTCAGTTGTCTCGACTTTAATAATTTCGCCGCTGTCGCATGCAAAAGTCAGAGTAGAGCCAACAGAAGCCGCCTTTCTGACGAAAACATCCCGGACTTCGCCCTCTGCCTCCCCTACTACAGCAGGGACGCCATGCTTAAAAATTCCGGCCTTTTCAGCGGCTATCAGCGTCTCAGTCTCTCCAAGAAGCTGTGTATGGTCAAGCGAAATGTTGGTCACCACAGACAGCTGCGGAACGATAATGTTAGTGCTGTCAAGACGTCCGCCAAGACCGACCTCCACTACCGCTATATCGACCTCAGACTTGGCGAAATACCAGAACGCCATAAGTGTACACACCTCGAAAAACGACGGGTGAAAACCATGTTCAACCCGTTCAAACCGCTCCATGAACTCCACTACATCGCACTTCGGAATCATCTTTCCGTCAACACGTATCCGTTCACGGAAATCAAGGATATGGGGAGACGTATACAATCCGACCCGGTAGCCCGCTTTCTGTAATATCGCAGCAAGGGTGTGCGCTACAGATCCTTTACCATTGGTACCGCCAACATGTATTGTCATATAACTGTTTTGAGGATCGCCAAGACGCCTGGCCAGTCTGACGGTCGTCTCCAATCCCGGATCAAGAGCGGCTGCACCGACCTTATGGAAGGCGGCATAGCCGTCGTTGAGCGCTTTCAGCGCTATTTCATAGGAAAGATCTATATTATCGTCATGCATATCTGTCAGTAATATACTCAAAAAGATTTCGTAAGATCGAGGAATTGCGGTCAAGCGACGACAGCGTGCGGAATCCCGCGTTGCCATTCACTTCACATACTGTGAATCCCCCTCCTGGCGTGAAAAGAAGATCTATTCCGGCAAATTCAAGGCCAAGAGAGCGGGCTGCCTTAACCGCAAGATCAGCCGCTTCGACGGAAAGAGCATATGGATCTGCGCTTCCCCCTTGAGAATAGTTGGAAAGGAACGACGAATCCGAATGGCGCAGCACGCAACCGACAGCCCGCTCCCCTACCGTCCATACCCGCAGATCGCGCCCGCAGCTTGACGATACATAGCGCTGCAGCATGGCTTTCGCTCCGAGAATGCCTAAAGCGGAGTCATATTCTCCTTTGCTCCTTACAAGAAAAACGTTGACACCACGCGAACCATCATTCTGCTTTACAATGAATTCATGAGCCCCAATTGCATCACAGGCATCCTCATATGAAATCGGCGCCATAGGCATTACAGTGAAAGGCGTGGGGAGACCGGCTGCTGTAAGTGCCTGATGAGTAAGGATCTTGTCAAGACTACGCTCCATCGATTCCCAGCAGTTTATCACGGGAACTCCACAATTCTCAAAGTGAGATGAAATCTCACGGTTATATCCCCGCACGACAGCGAATGCCTGACCGGGGAGCGGCATTCCGTCAACATATGCCGAGGCATGTCCGGCATCATAGCGAAGCATCAGATCTTCAAAAAAGGCCACATTGAGATTTATGCCGCAGCGCGAAGCCTCCAGACGCCACCAGTCGAAAGCGGTCGGTCCGGAGGCAAGCGTGGATTTCGGAAACAACACAAGTCCGTCGGTCATATTCTTTCCCTTTCTTTTATCAGGATGGAGTAAAGCACTATCGGTATAAGCGCTATGAAAGTCAAGAGCTTAAAAAGGGAGTCGAACTCGGGTATTGAGAAAATCGCTATGAACAGACCGATAACCGCCAAAAGCTGTTCGGTGATGTTTTTCCTGACAAGATAAGCCAGATCGCGCTGTATCTCAACGCATTCATTTATGTCCCTTATACATAGACTGAAGCGGAATGTGGCCGGAACGCAGACTATCATCTGTATATCATCCTCGCTGTCAAGATTATTGAACCTGACGACTTTGGAATACTCCTCCACATGAAGCTCTCTTACCCGTATGAACTCGCTGCCTCCCAGACTTTTCATGAACACCTTGTCGCCATCGTTAAGTCCGAGACGATTGATATTGTCACGCGTCATAAGCACGGCTTCCTGAAGCTCGTCATTGGGAGTGCACCTGACCACTCTCAGCCTGATCGATACGTTACCGATATATCGTTGCAGTATCGCGGGCTGCTGTTTAGTGTTTTCGTCAGTCTCCTTAATACCTCTGACCTTAACAAAACCGAATGCAAGCTGATATATACGCTTTAGTTCATTATGAGTTTTCTCATCGATTTTTCCAAGCCGCAGCTGGCCTGTGGTGTCGGCGGCATAATGGTCGACAAACTCATTGTAGCTCTCCTCATCGGCAGCTTTTTTAAGACGACTGACGATCAGCGGCGTCAGTGAGGTAGGAAGTTCGAGGTTAAGCAGCCGCCGCTGAAGATAGCTGAGCCATACTGCGCCGCTACGCCCGTTGATATTGCTCGAATACAGTTTCGGCGGATAATAAGCCCGAACACCGCTGACAGGATTATAGACCTCAACTATATCGAACCCTTTCAGTCCTTCATACACATCAGATGAGAACGCGACTGTCGAGTTGTCGATCGCCTCGATTCTGGGCTTAAAGACCTTAACATGCCGGTAATCAGATTTCTTAAGCGCTATCACATTGCAGTCACACGTCAGATCATCATATACCCTCCGGCCCAATCGCACACACTCGCTATGCGAAGACCCTTTGACCAGACACTGTTCGGAGCCGGAAACGCCTATCACCTCGATATTCTCATCTTCTTCCCAGTTACCGGCCAGGCCATCTGGCAATTCGATGCGGTTGTGAGGCAGTACTATTTCTGCAATTCCGCACTCGGCAGCGACAAATTCCGACGCTCTGTGACCTACTCGCCCCATTATGCTGATAAACTGCGCCAGACATTTGACAGTCTTTCGCATTCTCGGCATATCCATTGTGTCTCTGCCGAGTTTGTTGATCTCAATCTGTATGGCGGGGATGCCGGTAGCGGCAAACATTGAGGAGGATATAGTGTTGGGATTCGAAGCCGGGAAAACGGTATCAACACTCAACACGAAGTCAATACGTCGCACTATCAGCCGAAACAGATCTATCGGAAAACTATTGCCGTTGAGATTTTTTCCGTGGGATGTTCCCAACTCGAAATCAAAACTGCGGAAAGGGGCTGCACCGTGCAGATCAATAATCAGACTGATGTCACTTGACCTGACAATATCGGCGAGCTTTTCCTTATATCTTCCGCCTTCATCATAGTTAGGATCGCAATCGAAGTCACGATTGAAAATGATATGGCAACCTGTGATGCTGTGCAAAACCAAGGCAATTGCAAATGTGTTGATCTCAGATTCCTTTACGTTCCCGTTACGACAGTGCCTGACACAATGCGGCACTGAAACCATTATGCCTCTGTGCCCTTCAATATACCCGGGTTCAGGCGACGGGATCTGACTTTTCAGCAAATCCTCCGCACCATCTATCACTGTTGCCGGCAATCCCGGAATTTCGTCAAACGTAATATGATCCTGAAAAAACGGATTCATGGCTGCATAGGATCAGAATATAATGTATCCGGTGATCCCCGCGAGACAGATCACGAGAATCGGATGCCACTTAACGAAATATACCAATATGAATGCGGACAGACATATCGCGACGCTCTTTATCACATCAGCCGATTCAGAACCAAAATTTGCCGAATTCATCAGCAGAAGAGCCGCCGAAGCGATTAATCCCACCACGACTGGCCGCAGCCCGGCGAAAATGCCTTTTATCACCGCGCTCTCTTTATGTCGCTGTATGAAATGGGAAGCATATAGAGTAAGGATAAACGACGGCACGACTACCACGAGCGTACATGTCAGCGACCCGAGCAATCCCCATAGCGGCCCGGCAAAAGCAGGATCCGACACCCCGGGAGCCACATATCCGATATATGTGGCCGAATTAATACCGATCGGCCCCGGTGTCATCTGAGATATGGCCACTATATCGGTGAACATCTGTGATGAGATCCAGCCCGGCCCGACTATAGCTCTTTCTATTAGCGCGAGCATGGCATATCCGCCACCGAATCCGAATAGACCTATCTTGAAGTAGGCCCATATGAGTTTGAGATATATCATAGATCACCTCCTTTCATTCTGCGTTCGCCGGCATGCAGGCGCTTCATCGAAAGACGCATATGCAGATATCCTCCTACACCTCCGAGTACAATAAAAATGATGGGATTTGAGATCACCGGCAATTTTGACCAGATCATAAACGCTACCGCCACAGGAATGGCGACTGTGCGCCAGCTGATCCTTGCTGCCCGCGCCGTAGTGATTACAGGCGCTACAATCAGTGCTACCACTGCAGGCCGTATGCCTGCAAAAACGCTGCTCAGCACCGGATTATTTTTTATCAGGTCAGGAGTAAGAAATATGGCTATACAGAGTATTATGGCAAACGACGGCAGAATCGTGCCGAGCGCTGCCGATATTGCCCCTCTGGTTCCTCTCAGCCTGTCGCCAACGGCGACAGATATGTTGACTGCAAGTATACCAGGCAACGACTGCGCCACAGCGAGCTGATCAAGAAACTCGTCTTTGGCGAGCCAGCCATGTTTATCAACTACCTCACGTTCAATTATCGAAATCATGGCCCATCCACCGCCAAACGTGAAAGCTCCAATCTTCATGAACGTCAGGAAAAGGCTTAATAATAAATTGCTTTTCTTCTCCATAGCGGTCGCAAAATTACTCAAAAATAGCCATATGACCCAACGATTTTCCATCATTGACAAATTGCAGGAACTATGAGGAGATTATTTTAGTCACGGCGCATACGGCCAGTTCAGCAAAACAGGCCTGACGAAGGGGCTTTGCATATCTTATATTAAAATGTTAACTTTGTAAACGCAAGCACTGAACTTTCTCCTTACGTTTGTCATTATAAGTACATAGTTTATTCAACACATTTAATTTCACGCTCATGAAATACGATGGACATACATGCATGAAGACAATCATGGCGTCAGCGGCCATATGCATCATATTCCAGGGATGCTCGATGCTCAAGAAAGCGGAGAATCCCTCTGCGATGGTCAATAAGCAGACCAATACGGTGGAAACCCAGTCGCCCCAACAGACCGTAGGAGCTATTGACCGTGTGCTTTACGGCGAATGGACAGTAGCCAATGTAGGAGGTGTTGCCGTCACGGGTGAAGATCGTCCGTATGTGATTTTCGACACTACGGCCGTAAATCCTTTCGAAATGAAACTTTATGCCAACAACGGATGCAATATACTTAACGGACGGATCTCGGTCACTCCCGGCGGAAAGATCGGCCGGGTATCCGATTTCCTCTCCACAATGAAATATTGCGCCGATGCGAAATATGAGCTCGGTATGACAATGGCCCTCAACTCTATGTCACATTTCAAGATAGAGAAGATCGGCGATGACTACTTGCTCTATCTTAAGAACTCTTCAGATTCGACTACTATGGTGATGCGCAAAAGCGACCTTTCATTTCTCAACGGCGCATGGCGAGTCAGCGAGCTCGACGGACAGACCATCCCTGCCGACGTAGAAATGCAGATGGTCATTGATCTTCCTGAACTGAAGGTTCACGGCAACACCGGATGCAACATACTGAACGGCGCGATTTTCCTTGATCCTGACAAACAGAATTCGATTCAATTCTCGAATCTCGCCACCACCCGTATGGCATGTCCGGATATGGAACGCGAACAGAAATTTCTCGTCGCTCTCGAACAGGTAGAGACAGCCATCCCGGGCAACGACAGCAACACAGCTTTACTGAAAGATGAGCAGGGACAGGTGATGATGCAGCTTGTAAGACTCAACCTTTCCAAGCCATAATGTCACCGAAATTCAACAACATATGATATGGAGGAAATACTGAAATATTTCCCTGGTCTGACAGACACCCAGCGCGAGCGATTCGCTGCGCTGGGCGATCTGTATTCTGACTGGAACTCGAAGATCAATGTCATCTCACGTAAAGACATCGACAATCTGTACACTCACCACGTGCTGCATTCGCTCGCAATCGCCAAGTTTATGACTCCGGCAGAGGGCTCGCGGATGCTCGACATGGGCACAGGCGGAGGTTTTCCGGGCATTCCGCTGGCGATAATGTGGCCTGACTGCAAGTTTCATCTCATAGACCGTATCGGCAAGAAACTGAAAGTGGCTGAAGCTGTCGCCGACTCGATTGGACTGGAAAATGTGACTTTCCAGCACGGAGATATCGGGGAATGTCGCGACAAATTCGATTTCGTAGTGAGCAGAGCCGTGATGACTCTCGACCAGCTGGTGCCTCTTGTGACGAAGAATATCGGACATGCCGACCGGTCAAAACTCCCCGACGGACTGATATGCCTGAAAGGAGGAGATCTTCAGGCAGAAATAGGCAATACGCGTAGGCCGGTACTTGAGATACCGGTCTCCGACTGGTTTGATGAAGAGTATTTCTCTACAAAAAAACTTCTTTACGTCCGACTATGAAAATCCACCATTTTGAATTCAATCTGTTTGGTGTCAACACCTATCTAGTATGGGACGAAGCGACTCTGCAGACGGCGGTAGTCGACCCGGGTATGTCCAATCCCGACGAATGCGAGGAACTTGCAAGATATATCGTTGACAACCGCCTGCAAGTAACCAAGCTGATCGACACACATCTGCATATCGACCACACGATGGGCAATGAATATGTCGAGGAGCGTTACGACGTAGGACTCACCGCCCACCCTTCCGACGCTCCTCTCGGAGAGATGCGCGGGGCACAGGCGCGGGCGTTTCATCTCCAGGGAGCGCCGACCACTCCGGTGCATATCGACGTCGCTGTGAAAGAGGGCGACCGTCTGTATCTCGGAGAGCAATGGCTTGAGGTACTCGAAGTGCCGGGCCACTCACCAGGATCAATAGCCTTGTATTTTCCTTCGGGAGGGTTTGTGATAACAGGCGACGCACTTTTCAACGGCAGCATAGGACGCACCGATCTGGCAGGAGGCGACCACGACACTCTTATACGCTCCATACGTTCCAGACTGCTGACTCTGCCTCCGGCAACGGTTGTGTACCCCGGCCATGGCCCCTCTACGACGATTGCCCGCGAAATGCGATCAAATCCTTATCTGTAGGAGATATATACAGCCACTACTGTCCACTAAAAATGGACGTGGTTAAAAATTAAATAAATTCGGTTCACT
>CALHWU010000081.1 GCA_938039795.1 uncultured Muribaculaceae bacterium | reverse complement strand
TGTGCTTTCATCACATTCATGATGATAGCCTGCGGATTGAGGTAGAGCAGGATGGTGCCGTCAGTCGCGACTACATACTGTGCCAGTCCTGTAGGCGACTGGATGACGGGACCGCCTACGATACCCTTGTCAACATAGCCTGCTACGATATTACCATCTGCCTTGAATTCAATTGTCTTAAGGGAGCGAGAAAGCATTTGAGTGATGCTGGCAGCTCCGTCTTCTTGCGGGATCAGACCCATCTGAAGCATCATGCCGACAAGCGAGGCCGGAGGCAGAGGCAATACCCATCCGCCTAAATCGATGTTGAATACTGCGCCGCTTTCCCAAACGAAGTGCACAGGGTTGCCTTCATATTCCCATGTGTCCTCATTGTAGAAATATTGAGGTACGTACCATTTGTTTGCGGAGAGGGGAGCGTTCTTGAGCTTGGCCTCGGTGATGTTGAGGACGAGTTTTTCGGTTGCGACAGTGCCTTCGTATTTGAAAGTGACGAAATCTGTCTCGGCCGAGCCGCTGAAGCTGTTGCCTTCGCCGAGAGTGACGGGAAGCTCAAAGCTGGGAGTGCCGGGGAGTACGCCCGGTGTCGGGATCTGTGCGATCTTCGAGAGGTCGACCGGGAGCTGTGCCGTTTTGAGCAGATCGCTCAGGTCGAGGGTCTGTCCGGCAAGAGTCAGCACGGCACGTTTGTAGTCGCTGGAATCGGGGCTGAAGCCGATCATCTTGCCCACAAGCGGAGAACCGTTATAGGTCAGTTCGAGCATGTGGTCCACGTCGGAATCGGTGAATGTGAGGTCGGAGATGATCACGCCATTCTTCATCACGATATTCGTGAGGTTGACCTGGATGGTAGTGGCTGTGATGGCGCCGTTGTAGTGGAATGTGCAGTAGGTCGACTCTGCATCGCCTTCGAATGTGGCGCGGTCAGCTTCAAATTTGGGAGTCACGTTGATGCTTACCGAAGCTGCGCCGGGGAGTACGTCGCCCGGAGCTATCACAGGATTCTCGGCGCGGCTGACATCGGCGCGGCTTGCATTGCTTCCGAAGATGTCGAGTATGGCGCTCTTGCCGTCGGCGGCGGGCACGTATTGGAGAGTTACGTCGGAGAGCGACTGTCCGTTGCTGACGAATGTCAGGCCGTTGGCAGGGGTCATGGTCTTGGTTTCGGCCGGAAGCTCGAAGAGCTTTGGATCGTCGTTGTCGTCGCTACATGAAGTGAAGCCGGCAATTGTCGCGGCGACAAGCATGCAGGTGAAAAATTTTCTCATTGTAGTTTGTTTTTGGTGAATGCCTTGGTTTGTGAAGGCTTTTGTTGAGTGTTTGGTTTTACTATTATTTTACAAAATTACGGTGCGAAATTAGGCTTTATTCTCCGTCACACTAATTTATTTTGGTTAAATATCTTTAACAGTGACAACTTTTTCTACCATTTGACCATTCGCAAAAAATAAATCAACTAATTTTGACAGATTATTTGCGGAGGCCAAAGTGGTGTCCGCCGATGAAATATTGGCAAATTCAATATAATAGTATGACAATTAGATCAATCGCAGCATTCGTACTGACCGGTTTTCTCTCGGTGTCATGTATACGCGAGGAGCCTAAAAACGCCGAATGCGATATCGTTGAGGTGACAGTGCCGGGCGATGTGCTCAACCGTGAGCCGAATATCTCCAACAGCAAGGTGCTTCTGATAGTGAAGAACAATCAGCCGGTCACGGCTCTGGCGCCGGAGTTCGTGCTGTCGCCGGGAGCTACCATCGAGCCGCCGAGCGGTACGGTGCGCAACTTCGAGTTTCCGCAGACTTATATCGTGACAGCCGAGGACGGTAAATGGCACAAAGACTATATCGTGGAGGTGCAGCGCAACAACAGCATCAATCTCGAATACGACTTCGACCATGTGCGTCACATCAAGGCTCTGGGTGGAGTTTGCACCTACGACGAATTCTATGAGCCGGATCCTTCCGGAAAGGATGCTCTCGTATGGGCCAGCGCTAACTCCGCTTTCGCTCTGACGCTGCAGGGTTCTACTCCGGAAACGTTCCCGACCTATCAGGGCGACGGAGGAGTTGACGGGGGCAAATGCGTGGTGCTCGTCACTCGTTCGACCGGTTCGTTCGGCCAGCGGGCCAAGAAGCCTATGGCGGCCGGAAATCTGTTCTTCGGAAAGTTTGACGGCACGAACGCAATGTCCAACCCGCTTGCGGCAACTCATTTCGGCATACCGTTCAATCAGGTGCCGGTAATGTTCAGCGGTTATTACAAGTATCAGCCAGGAGCCTCCTATTGCGTGCCCGACGCCGACGGCAATCTGGTGGCGGTACCCGGAAAGACCGACTTGTTTAATCTGTATGCGGTGATGTACGAGACATCGGCCGGTCATGAATGGCTTGACGGGACGAATGTGCTTTCTGCCGATAATCCGATGATCATATCCACTGCCGAGATCCCCGACCGGCAGATCACTTCTGAGTGGCGTGGTTTTTCAGTGCCTTTTACCTATCGTAAGGGCAAGCAGATAGATCCCGATAAGTTGCGTGAAGGCAAGTACAACATTGCCATCGTGATGAGTTCGAGTGAGGACGGCGACTATTTCAGAGGTGCGATAGGAAGTACGTTGCAGGTCGACATGCTTCAGATCACATGCGCCGAATAATTTTATTAACAGGGCTTCATTAAAACCGAAGAGAAATGAAATCAATCACACGCATTATAGCTGCGGCGACGCTAATGCTGACCGCCGCCGGTGTGCCGGCCGGAGCCGAGGGCTTTTTCCGCGATATAGAGTACCAGGTCAATGCCGGACTCAACCTTGGAGGCACCTCTCCGCTTCCGCTCCCTGCAGAGATACGCAAGATAAAATCGTTTGATCCGAAACTCAACCTGCAGCTTGGGGCCGTAGCGACAAAATGGCTGACCCCCGACCGGAAGTGGGGAGTCACGGTCGGACTGCAGCTCGGCACGAGAGGAATGGAGACAAAGGCCCGTGTGAAAAACTACGGGATGGAGATACTCGACGACGGCAAGAAACTCAAGGGACGCTGGACCGGAATGGTACGTACCAAATATCATTCGCAGCAGCTTCTTGTGCCGATACTGGCCAACCTGCGTGTGCATCCGCGCACCACCCTGTCATTCGGCCCATATCTCGCCTACGCCTTCCAGAACGATTTTGAAGGATATGTCTATGAGGGATATCTGCGCGAAGGCGACCCGACCGGCGACAAGTATGTGTTTGAAGGCGATTCGAAGGCATCATACGATTTCGGAAGCGAACTGCGTAAATTCAACTGGGGACTTCAGGCCGGAGTCACCTGGATGGCCTATAGCCATCTCGCGGTCAATGCCAATCTGTCGTGGGGACTCAACGATATTTTCGTGTCGTCGTTCAAGACTGTAAGTTTCAACATGTATCCGATATATCTTAATTTCGGATTCGGATACCTGTTCTGATACCGGACTTACGGCAATGCCATATCCGTTCATCCGGATACATTATGCCGTCTGACGCGGTTTGGGAAGACAATTAATAATATAATCAGGATAAAATCAATGGAAAAAGTAAGACAGGTTCTCAACGACAAGGCGTGGGCACGCTGGACTGCACTGGTGCTTATAGCATCGATGATGTTCTTCGCCTACATGTTTGTCGATGTGATGTCGCCTCTGCAGGAGCTGCTTGAAGTGCAGCTCGGCTGGAGCCCGACGGCGTTTGGCAACTATGCGGGCGCCGAGTATATGCTCAATGTGTTCGGCTTCCTGATAGTGGCCGGTATAATTCTCGACAAGATGGGAGTGAGATTCACGGGCACTCTCTCCGCTTCTCTCATGGTTGGCGGCGCCGTGATCAAACTCTATGCCATCAGTCCGTGGTTTGCCGGTACCGGCTTCGACACATGGCTCTCGTCGTGGTGGACTGCAATGCCAGGATCGGCAAAGCTTGCCGCTCTCGGCTTCATGATATTCGGCTGCGGATGCGAAATGGCGGGCATCACGGTCAGCAAGGCTATCGCCCGGTGGTTTGAGGGCAAGGAGATGGCGCTGGCGATGGGCTGCGAGATGGCTCTGGCCCGTCTGGGCGTCTTTGCGGTGCTTTCACTGTCGCCGCGTCTGTCGCAGGCCATGGGGGGCGATCCGTCGGTAGTGGTGCCGGTGGCGTTCTGCACGGCTCTTCTGCTTATCGGTCTGATATGCTTTATCGTTTTCGCCGTGATGGACCGCAAGCTCGACCATCAGACGGGCGTGGGCGCTACGTCGGGCGGCTCTGACGAGGAGTTCAAGCTCAGCGATGTCGGCGGACTGTTCAGGTCGCGTCTTTTCTGGATCATCGCCCTGCTCTGCGTGCTATATTACTCGGCCATCTTCCCCTTCCAGCGCTTCGGCACCAATATGCTTCAGTGCAATCTCGGCATTTCGGCCGAACAGGCGGCCGACCTGCTGCGGTGGTTCCCGATCGGAGCTCTCATTCTGACTCCTCCTCTGGGCTATCTGCTCGACAAGATAGGCCGCGGCGCCACGATGCTGATCCTCGGCTCGCTGCTCCTGATCGGCTGTCATCTGATATTCGCGCTGCTGTTGCCGTCGGTTCCGAGCCAGGGACTGGCTCTGACGACGATACTGGTGCTCGGCGTATCGTTCGCACTGGTGCCGGCGGCTCTGTGGCCTTCGGTGCCCAAGGTGATGGACAAGCGCTATCTCGGCAGCGCGTATTCGCTGATCTTCTGGGTGCAGAACATCGGTCTGTTCGGTGTGCCTATCCTTTTCGGTAACGTGCTCGCGGCAAGCAACGCGGGCGTGACCGATCCGATGGAATACGATTATACCAACCCGATGCTGATGTTTGCTGGCTTCGGCGCTCTGGCGCTGATATTCGCGCTCTGGCTCAAGATCCTCGACACTCGCAAGCATTACGGGCTTGAGCTTCCCAACATCAAGTCGACTCCCGACGTGGAAGCCGCCGAGGCGGAATCGGCCGAAGAGTAATACGTCAACCCAAAGCATAAATAACGCCCGGCAGGTTTCCATGCTTGCCGGGCGTTGTCGTACGTGAATCTGCCGTGGACTGATTGTCAGCGGGCGGCGAAGAGCTGCGAGGAGGCTGCCTGCGAGTAGGCCATCACGCCGGCCTGGGAGAGCTCGATGGTCTGCATGGTGCCGTCGGCGGCCGGCATGCTGACATGGTTGTCGTCGACGAATGTCATGAACGGCATGGCGCCCTGGCCTGCGTCGACACTCCAGGTCTGTGCGTCGGCGTCGAAGTCGAGGCGGACTACCGATCCGTCGTTTCCCGAGGTGATGGTGTAGCCTTTGCCGTCGCACTCCACGAGGTAACGTCCGTCGTGTCCGTCGACTACTTTCTTACCTTTTGCCACGGGGTTGGTGCCGCTCCAGAACTCGATGCTGTTGATCACGAGTACGTCGGCCAAAGCAGAGACCTCATACACGGGAATGATCCAGAATGCAAAGAATACGAGTTCGTTGACAAATTTGTTGCCAACCTGACGGTTCCACGACAGGAGTTTGTTGGTCAGCGAGAAGCTGCCGATACATGATGTCATCACCATCGAGCCTGCGAGAGCCACGACGAGAGCCACTGAAAGATATCTTTTCTTCATAATGACGTAGATGAATAAAATGGTTTATATTAAGTTTCTGGCACAGAAAAACATATCTGTCATTGCTGTATTTTCTGACGCACCTGGTCGTAGAATGCGAACACCTCATGGACGTAGTCGTAGGTCTGACGTCCATGGAAATATCCGTATTTACACACCGGGTCGTTGTAGTATTCCGGTTTTGACTTGAGCAGCAGAGCCTGCTCTACATTGCCCTCCCATATCTGCGGATTCATGCCGTGTTTGGCCGCCAGCGCTATGGCATCGAGTATGTGGGCGAGGCCGGAGTTGTAGGCCGCTACGACGAATTTGCGCCGTTCCTCCCGGTCGGGTACCCTTGATGCAAGCGACTTGTCAAGCGCTGCGATCACTTTGACGGCTGTGGAGATACTCGCATCGTTGTTAGTCATCATCTCGTCCGTAAGTCCGTGGGCTCGGGCGGTGCGAGGCATTATCTGCATGATCCCGCGTGCGCCGGCCCATGACACTACCGTGGAATCGAATCTGCTCTCCTTGAATGCCTGAGAGGCTATAAGCCGCCAGTCCCAGCCGATGGTGGCGGCATAGCGTCTGAACAGATGGTCGAATGGCGACACGACACCTCTGGAAAGGTCGATCTTCACAGCCGCGCGTCCGGAAATGGTTCCTTTGCTGAGCTCGAAGTAGCGTTTGAGCAGCGAGGCCTGCTGTCGGCGCGGTTTCTCTCCGCTTCTCCATGCATTGATGCTGTCGGCAAGCCACTGATGGTCGGGCGCGACGCCCCATGCCGAACGCTGCGGAAAAGAGATCTGAAGCGAGATGTCGAGGTCGTTGTAATACGTTTTGTTGAGACGGCCGATGTCGCTGTCGACTACCGTGAGCGGTATCTCTCCTTTCGACACCATCTCCATAAGATCCTCCGTGATGAGCGTGTCGCGGTCGACCTGATGGATGATTATGCCTCCGCCAAGCTCCTCATTCAGATTGCTGAGCCGTTGGAGATATTTGGAACTCTCCTCCACATATACTTCGCGTCCCACGAGCTGCGTGACGTCGGAAATCAGCTGGTCCTTGCTCCTCTTGGGCTGTACGAGCACCTGGTAGGTGATGTTCTCAATTCCGCATGGTATCACTTTCTGACGGTATTCGCCGGTGACAGGCACCTCGTAGGCAAGCAGATCTATCAGCCCGGAGTCGAGCATCTCTACCGCTCTGGCAAGCGACGGGGCTATCTCCAGGCTGAGATGGAGACCTTTGTCGGCCGCAAACCGGCTGACAAGGTCATAGTCATATCCCATCGGTTCCTGACGGTAGATGAAATATGACGTCGGGCTGTAGAGTGTGCCGACACGGAGCGTGTCAGGGAGATGCCGGCGGAGGGTATCGCTGTCGGTGTCGCCTGTCGCCGACGAGCGGCCGCATGCACCCAGCCATACCGTCGCAGCCATTACTGCCGGTAAGAGCAAGGCAGCTATATGACGGTCTGTCGTTAGGCGCATCGTGATCGCTTATAATAGCTGTGAGGATCAGTATTCAAACACTCCTTTTTCCGACTTGATGGTCAGTCGGTTGGCCGGAGATTCTTCTACGCGGCCGACTATGCGGGCCTCTATGCCGAATGCCTCGGAAATCTCCATGACGCGGGCAGCATCTGAAGGGCTTACATAGATCTCCATGCGGTGACCCATGTTGAATACCTTGTACATTTCCGACCAGTCGGTGCCCGACTGTTGCTGGATGAGCTTGAAAAGCGGGGGGATAGGGAACAGGTTGTCCTTGATGACATGTTTGCCGCTGACGAAATGCATCACCTTGGTCTGGGCGCCTCCCGAGCAGTGAACCATTCCGTGGATCTGTCCGCGCATTTCGGCAAGGATCTGCTTGATGACCGGAGCATACGTGCGCGTGGGCGACAGGACGAGCTTGCCCGCAGTCAGACCGGTGTGCTCAACAGGAGTGTCGAGGCGAGTGGCGCCGGAATAGACGAGGTCGTCAGGAACGGCCGCATCGAAGCTTTCGGGGTAGCGTTCGGCTATATATTTGGCGAATACGTCGTGGCGCGCCGAGGTAAGTCCGTTGCTTCCCATTCCTCCGTTGTACTCTTTCTCATACGAAGCCTTGCCGAACGATGCGAGGCCGACTATGACGTCGCCGGCGGCGATGTTGGCGTTGTCGATCACATCGGAGCGCTTCATACGGCAGGTGACAGTGGAGTCGACGATGATCGTACGCACGAGATCGCCCACGTCGGCGGTTTCACCGCCGGTACTCCATACTCCCACGCCCTTGTCGCGGAGATCGGCGAGCAGTTCTTCTGTGCCGTTGATGATTGCTGCGATCACCTCGCCGGGTATCAGCATCTTGTTGCGGCCGATGGTGGAGCTTACGAGTATGTTGTCGGTGGCTCCGACGCAGAGGAGGTCGTCGATATTCATTATGAGCGCGTCCTGCGCTATCCCTTTCCAGACCGAAAGGTCGCCGGTCTCGCGCCAGTAGACGTAGGCAAGAGAGGATTTGGTGCCGGCTCCGTCGGCATGCATGATGTTGCACCACAGGGGGTCGCCGCCCAATATGTCGGGGATGATTTTGCAGAAAGCTCCGGGAAATATGCCCTTGTCGACGTTTTTGATGGCGTTGTGCACGTCTTCTTTCGATGCGCTGACGCCGCGCAGATTGTAACGTTGGTCGCTCATAAGGTGATAATGAAAGTTATATGAATGAGGGAGAGTTATGTGGTTGTCTTAAGTGTGGATGATCATGAGTATCGCCAGGAAGACGAGGGTGGCCGGAGCGACGAGCAGCAGGGAGTCGATGCGGTCGAGGATGCCGCCGTGGCCGGGCAGAAGCTTGCCGCTGTCTTTCACGTGAAGCGTGCGCTTCAGCAGTGATTCCACAAGGTCGCCCCATGTCGCGAATATGCATGCCGTAATGGCGTAGGCTATAAGCGATGCTGTCGACATAGCTGCCGTAGCGTCGGCTATCAGACAGCTTATGACTATGGCGCATATGATGCAGAATGCCATCCCCCCGAAAAATCCTTCCCATGATTTTTTCGGTGAGATGCGTTCAAACAGACGCCGGCGTCCTATAAGCGAGCCTACGCAGAACGCGCCTGTATCGTTAAGCCAGATCATTACAAACATGGTCAGGGCCATCGCCGGCGACGACAGGATGTAGATCATCGATGCGCACGCAAGCGGCAGGGCTATATAGAGCTGGCTCGAAAGGCTGCATCCGAGGGCCGTGACCGGAGAGATTCCGGATGTTATGTAAAGCTGTGTGATCAGTCGTGCAATCAGATATATCAGGTAGGCCGACGCGATGACTGCAAAAGCGTAAATCGGCCCCTGCGATGGATGCGACGAAAGAGTGGTGAATACGGCCGGCGCAGCCACAGCGATGAGCGATCCCGCTATGTCGAGCATCATGAGCCCTCGCGATACTTTGTGGCCTGAGTCGCAGAGCGAATGGAATTCCATGGTGGAAAGTACAGCGAAGAGGGCAAGCAGGGCGGTGAATCCCCACATGCCTCCGAACAGTATGGAACACACTATAAGGGCTACATATATCAGCCCGGTCAGTGAGCGTAGCAAAAGATTGTTCATCGGTATGTCTGCTAACTTTAGAAGTCAGTTGGATTAAGTGGCAAAATTACTACTTTTTTTGAAAAAAGTGTCATCCTGCCGTCATATAGTTGACGCGGTCAGTCCGATTTTTTTGCCTTTGACGACGTCAGATCACGAACTATATATCAATAGCAAAATAAATGTTAAGAAATGATGACATTTTTTGCGCTTGAAGTAAAAAAAATATTTAACTTTGCAAACCCTCGTAATAAAAGCAGGGGTAGGATTATTCCTAATAATCATAAAGACATATATAAAATGAAAACAAGTTCCAAATAAATATAGATA
>CALHWU010000080.1 GCA_938039795.1 uncultured Muribaculaceae bacterium | reverse complement strand
TCGCTCTCAAGAAGCGATTTAAGTTCCAGAGCTCGCTCATAGGTGTGTATGGCTATGGTTATCAGTCGGTCGTCCATGTCATCGGCAATAGTAAGATGGTGGAAAGTGTGAGGATAGATGATCAGTGTCTTTCAGAGAGGTGTCGGAGAGAGAGGCGGAGAGAGGAAAATGAGTAAATATGTCAGCTGGTATCTTCACTGAAAGATGATATTGCGCGCGATATGAAGCGATGGCATGCCGTCAACCGGTCGGTGGGCCGGCTACTGCGCAGGCTGCATGGCTTCAGGCGCCATCATGGATCAGTCCTTTTTCTGCTCTTTGAGGATATCGAGAGCCATGTCGTAGATCGTGGTATCGTCGAGAACCACGATGCCGCCATCGGGTCCCGGCTCGATGTGCACTCCGGCATTTTTCCCGAACTCGTAGTTGCTTCCGCCGAAGTAGTTTCTTACGGTCTGTACGGTTATATTGAGCTTGTCGGCGATCTGGTGTGTCGCACCGTCGGGCAGGCTGTCTTTGAGTCTGCGCAACTCGTTGAATGTAATAGTCTTAGCCATAATAAAGATGATTTATTGGTTAGAAATTAGATATTCATGTTTGTTTTGTCAGCTTAAAAATAGCCCCAAAATTTTACCTGACCAAATATTTTGTTGAAAAACGTTATATGTTTTAGAGCATATTTCAGATCCTCTCTATTGCAGATGACTTGATCCACGCTCTGTGGTGGTTGTCGATCTGCACGTCAAACCACTTTAAGCCAGTAGTATCGGAGCGTTCCGATATGGAATCGAGTATCTGCAGTTTCACTCCCTCGTGGAGAAGCATGGCTTCTTCATTGCGATCCTTGGGTTCGCGGGGCGACGTGCTCAATATGGTTGAAGGCACAGTTATGATGGCCATGTCGCGTGCGCTTGCCAGATCACGCGCTCTGAATGCCGTCAGGATCGATCCGGCAGCAAGGAGAAGAAGCAGAATGCCTCCGAAAAAACCAGCTTTCCTGACCATGACGATGTCGGTGAGAATATACATGGCCGCACAAACTATGCATATAGCGAAGATGGCAAACGCTGTCCATGCCCATCCGTTGGGAGTCATAATGCGGGCCAGACGGTCGAAAGTGTTGCTCATGAATGTGCCCCGCTCGCCCTGCCTGTCGGGCAGACGGGAGTTGACAAAATCCAGATTGGTTCTGGCATCGTAAAAAGTCGGGTCGATGCGGAGCGCACGTTCGTAGGCGACTATAGCTTTGCCGGGAGATCCGAGCCGATAATAGGAATTGCCGAGATTGTAATACAGTTCGGCCGATGAACCGTATTCTGTGATCGCTTTCCGATAGAGTTCGGCAGCTTCCTCAAATCTGTCGGCTGAATAGGCCGAGTCGGCCTGTTGGTCGAGCGGCCCTGCCGTCGCGGTGCCTGCCGATACGCCCAGTGCGAGTGCAAGCGATATGGTATGAATGATTTTCATTTTCTGAATTTGATGTTTTCCATACTGTTGATGGCAGTGGATGCCTTTCGGTAGATATCTTCGGTAGAGGGTCGGGTGTCGGCAGGGGAGTAGCGGGCCATTTCGCAGTCGTCGAGCACCTCGCCGAGATTGGCTCTGACATCCTCCGGCGCTCCGGCCTCGTCAAGTACGCTCATTATATTCTCACGCGTGAGCTGTGAGGCCGGTATGCCGAGTTTGTCGCTGAGATATCCCCATATGGCTTTGAGTGTCTCTTCGTAGAATTTTTCGTCCTGATGTGTCTCCGAAAGCTTCTTTGCCAGTTTCAGGCGCCTGCGGGCCACTTTATTGGCCTTGATAAGGCGTGTGCCTTTCTCGTCGGATGCCATGCGGGCACGCTTGCCTCTTGCACAGGCCGCAATAGTCACGCCGGCAATCATGAGCGCCACCAGAGTCCAGTACCACCATGTGGCTATTACATAGGTGCGGTGAAGCTCAGGATGCTTGTCGCCTGTCTTAATATGGAGTATATCGGTATTCTTGCTCTCTATATCTTTCTGTTCGACTGACGCGGCCGATGTGGCTCCTTTGGCCACTTTAATGTCGTAGACAGGAGTGGACAGAGTGACATACTGATGGTTTGCGGGATTGAAATAAACGAACTTGTCGCTCCCGATGCGGAAATCGCCAGTAGCCTGTGGCACGAATGTATATTCAACTGTCATTTTTCCGCTGACATTGCTGCCGTTGACACGCGTGTCGTAGTCGGTCTGCGGATTGTATAGCTCGAATTCCGAAGGAAAGTCTATTTCCGGTTCCTTGACATACTTGATATTGCCCGTACCGGTGATCGTATAGATCAGTGTGGCAGGATCATTTGTGCGGAAATTATTGCCTACCAGTCGGCTGTCGATCTCGAATGTTCCCAC
>CALHWU010000079.1 GCA_938039795.1 uncultured Muribaculaceae bacterium | reverse complement strand
CTTCAAGCATTGTGCCGCGGGTCGAGAAGTCCACATAGGCTTCGTCGACCACAAGCATGCCGTCAAACCGGTCGGCCAGTCGCTCCAGTTCTTCCGGGTCGAAAGCGTTGCCGGTGGGATTGTTGGGCGAGCATATCCACATCAGCCGGGTGTTGGCATCCGCAGCGGCAAGCAGAGCCTCCGTGTCGAGCGCAAAGGTATCGTCAAGTCTGACCTCGCGGTATTCCACATCGTTTATGGCCGCAGCCACGCGGTAGACGCCGTAGCTCGGGGCCATGGCCACCACGTTGTCCGTGCCGGGACGGCAGAATATGCGGTAGGTAAGGTCGATGGCCTCGTCGCTCCCGGCGCCGCCGATGAAAATCGTGTCTTCGTCAACCCCTTTCAGTCGCGCTATCACGCTTTTCAGCTCCCTCTGGTGTGGATCGGGATAGCGGTTCACGCCGTTGGTGTAGGGCGATTCGTTGGCGTCGAGCCACACTGATATGTCGCCTCCCTGAAACTCGTCGCGTGCGGTGGCATACGGTTCGAGAGCGAGGATGTTGGGTCGTATTAGTCGGAGCGGATCTTTCATGATGTCGGGAGGGATTTGGTGCGTATGTCCACGGCAAGAGCGTGAGCGTCGAGTCCTTCGGCGCGGGCCATGGCGGTGATGGCGGGAGCGAGCGAGATGAGTCCGGCCGAGGTCAGTTCCTGACAGGTGATTTTACGGTAGAAGCTGTCCATGTTCACGCCGCTCATCGAGCGTGCCCATCCGGCCGTGGGTAGAGTATGGTTGGTGCCTGAGGCGTAGTCGCCTGCGCTCTCGGGTGAGTAGTTGCCTATGAATATGCTTCCGGCCGCTGTGATAGCGTCGGCTATCTCCCATGGTCTCTCCATGGAGATGATCAGATGTTCGGAGGCATAGGTGTTGGCGAAATCGGTCATGCCGGCGCGCGAGGGGAGTACTATGGCCAGACTGTGGGCCAGCGAGCTGTCGATCGACCCGCTGCGGCTCAGTTGCGGCCGGAGCCGTTCGATGGCTTCGGCGGTCTGCCGGGCGATCGCTTCGGAGTCGCACACGAGTATGGCCTGACTGTCGGGGCCGTGTTCGGCCTGCGACAGCATGTCGGCGGCCACGTAGTCGGGCATAGCCGTGTGATCGGCCATAACCATCACTTCGCTCGGACCGGCAGGCATGTCGATGGCCACGCGGCGGCTCAGCAGCTGCTTGGCTTTGGTGACATAGCGGTTGCCGGGGCCGAAAATCTTGTCGACCCGCCCTACGCTCTCTGTGCCGAGAGCCATGGCGGCTATCGCCTGCGCGCCCCCTATGCGACATATCCTGCGTATGCCGCATGTCATGGCTGCGTAGATGATTTCGGGAGCAATGCCGCCCGAGGCCGACTGCGGGGTGCAGAGCGTCACCTCACGGCATCCGGCTATGGCGGCGGGTATGCCGAGCATCAATACGGTGGAGAAGAGCGGGGCCTGTCCGCCCGGAATGTAAAGTCCTACGCGCTCTATGGCCACCGGACGCTGGCAGCACCTGACGCCAGGCATCGTCTCGATGTCGACCGGGCGGGGGATCTGCGCCTCGTGGAACCGGCGGATATTGGCTGCCGCCAGGGTTATGGCCTCCTTCACTTCGTCGCTGACCCCTGACGCGGCTGCCTCTATCTCGGCCTCGCCGAGGGTTATGGATCCGAGTTCCACGTGGTCAAACCGGCGCGCCATGTCGCGAAGAGCTTCGTCGCCTCGCGAGGCCACGTCGTCGATGATAGCGGCCACGGCCCTCTCTATGTCGGCGTCGGCAGGAGTGTTGCGCGCGCAAAGCGCCTCCCATTCGCTGCGGGGAGGATTGATGACGGTGCGTATCATCTTATGATATTTTCGAGTGAGAGCACGAGGATGTCCTGCGCGCCCATCTGTTTGAGCTGTTCTATCTTGTCCCAGAGCTCGCTCTCGCGTATCACCACGTGGAGCGACGACCATCCGGGATCGGCCAGCGGGAGCACGGTCGGGCTCTTCATGCCGGGAAGCATCGCCACGGCCGCGCCGACCCGGTCGGCAGGAATGTTCATCAGCACGTATTTCAGACCGCGGCTGTCGATGATCGAGCGGAACCGGAAACACAGCTTCTCCACTTCGCGCTCTTTTTCCGGATCAAGATCATGCGGGGCCACAAGCACAGCCTCTGACTGCATGACTGTATGGACCTCCGTCAGACCGTTCTGAAGCAGTGTGCCGCCTGACGACACTATGTCGAATATCGCGTCGGCCATCCCCACGGCGGGAGCCACCTCGACCGATCCGGCTATCTCGTGGATCTCGGCCCGGATCCCTTCTGACTCGAAGAAGCGCGAGAGAATGCGGGGGTAGGATGTTGCGATACGGCGTCCGTCGAACCATCCGAGGCCGTCGTAGCCTGAATCCTTCGGTACTGCAAGCGAGAGGCGGCATGCGCCGAAGCCAAGCCGCATGACTGTCCGCAACGGCAACCCGCGCTCCTCCACTTCATTGAGACCCACTATGCCGATGTCGGCCACATGCATGCCGACCGCCTGCGGTATGTCGTCATCGCGCAGATAGAGCGCCTCCATGTCGAATCCTTTGGCACGGGATATAAGCTGACGGTGACCCGCACCGACGATGATTCCTGCGTCGGCGAGAAGCCGGGTGGTGTCTTCATTGAGACGCCCTTTTGACTGAATGGCTATCTTGATCATTACTTTTGCGTTGATAAAATCCTGACGTATGGTGTGTGGTGTTAATCCTCCATTCGCAAAAGTAATAATTTTTCGTCATAAATATGCATTTCGCGGATTATTTTTCCTCCGCAATGCGGATTAATCCGGGATTATTCGTAGCGCATGGTCTCGGCGGGGGAGATGCGGGCGATGAGATGGCTCGGAATAAGCAGGAGGGCTACGGACAGGAGGGCTGTGGCGAGGTTGATCAGGAGAATCACTCCCCAGTTGCCGGCCACAGGGACGTAATTGAGATAGTAAGCTTCGGGATTGAGCGGTATCAGATGGAAGGCGCGCTGCACGAGGATGAACCCAATCCCGGCGATGTCGCCGCTGATCAGTCCGGCGCCCACTATGCGGCATGCCATCAGTATGAACACGCGGCGTATCTGGCCGTCGGTAGCGCCGAGCGCCTTTAGCAGTCCGATGGTGCGAACGCGCTGCAGGATTATGATGAAAAGGCTCGATATGAGGGTGAATCCGGCGACGCACCCCATCAGCGACAATATGACGATTATATTGGTGTCGAGCAGCTGCAGCCAGTTGAAATATATCGCTCCTGTGGTGTTGACATTGTCGATGCGGTACGACTCCATGGCTCCGGTGGCCTGCAGATGTTCGAAGAGGCCAATGCGCAGCGCTGCCGTGACTTCCTCGATGCGGTCGGAGCCCACGCCGTTTATGTCAATTGCCGTGGCTGTCAGACTGTCGACGCGGTTGAGCCGCTGGGTGATGTCTATGGGGCAGAAAGCCATCAGCTTGTCGTATTCGCCGAAGTGGGTATCGTAAACTGCCGCGACGCGCATCTTGCGCGTCAGCAGATTGCCGTCGATGAAAAAATGGGCCGAAACGGCGTCGCCTGTCGAGAGTCCGAGGGCCGAGGCAGTAGTGCGCGATATGACTATAGGGTTCCCTTCCTGGCCGGCCGTGAACGGGGGCATGGTATCGCTCGGTTCGGTCTGCCCGGCTATAAACCTGTAGGCGTCGCTTCCGTCGGTGATGCCTTCCATGACTATTCCCTCGAAGTCGCTGTCGGTCTTTAGCACGGCCGGCTGGCGCAGACGCAGCGACGCCCGGGAGCCGGGCGCGGCAGAGGATATGACGGCCGCTATGCTGTCGGTCAGCCTGACTCCGCTGTTGATCCGTTCAGGCCCGTAGCCTTCGGCCTGGCTTATGGTGATCTCCTGCTCGAAGCCGGTCACCTTCTGACGGATCTCGGTCTTGAAGCCAGTGACAATGCTGACAGCCAGTATCATGACCATCAGCGACAATCCTATTCCGGCAATGGCTATAACCACACCGGGGGCGAGACGCCGCCGAGAGTCGCCCGAATACTGCCTGAGGCTCAGGCGCCGGGCAAGATCGAGCTCGATCCTCATTGCGGTGCCTCGGCGGTTTTGCCGGGGTAGGCGCGCAGGGCCTCCGTGAGAACCTTGAGGGCGTGGCCGAGATCAGTCTTGTTGAGCACGTAGGCCATGCGCACCTCGCGCTTGCCCATGCCGGGAGTGGTGTAGAAGCCCGATGCGGGAGCCATGAATACTGTGGCGCCCTCATAGTCGAAGTCGCTCAGGCACCATTCGCAGAAACGGTCGGCGTCGTCGACCGGCAGGCTGACCACGGTGTAGAACGCGCCCATAGGTATCGGAGAATAGCAGCCGGGTATGCGGTTGAGGCCGTCGATAAGGAACTTGCGCCGCTCCACATATTCGTTGTAGGTCATGAGCATATAGTCCTGGCCGGCGTCGATCGACGCCTCGGCCACGATCTGGCCGAGCAGGGGCGGCGAGAGGCGTGCCTGGCAGAATTTCATGACGTTTTTCTTCAGCTCCTTGTGCTTGGTGATGATGGCTCCGATACGTATGCCGCATTCGTTGTAGCGCTTCGACACGGAGTCGATCAGCACCACGTTCTCCTCTATGTCGGGAAGATGGAAAGCCGATATATAGGGGGCACCCGTGTAGCAGAATTCGCGGTATACCTCGTCGGAGAAGAGGAATAGGTCGTATTTCTTCACCAGGTCGCGTATCTGCAGCATCTCCTTCATCGTGTAGAGATAGCCCGTGGGGTTGTTGGGGTTGCATATGAGTATGCCCTTTGTGCGCGGAGTGATCAGAGCTTCGAATTTCTCAAGCGGGGGCAGTGCGAAGCCTTCGTCGATCGACGAGGGTACGGTGACGATCTTGGCGCCGGCCGATATGGCGAAGGCCATATAGTTGGCGTAGGCCGGTTCGGGGACGATGATCTCGTCGCCCGGATCGAGACACGCCATGAATGCGAAAAGCACGGCTTCGGATCCGCCGGTGGTCACGATGATGTCGTCGACATCGACGTCGATATTGAACCGGTGATAGTAGTCGGCAAGCTTTTCGCGAAGCGATCGCAGACCCTCCGACGGGCTGTATTCGAGCACCTTGCGGTCGATATGTTTCAGAGCGTCGAGTCCCACCTGCGGTGTGGGCAGGTCGGGCTGTCCGATGTTGAGATGATACACCTTGACGCCGCGCTCCTTGGCCTTGTTGGCCAGGGGCACGAGCTTGCGTATTGGCGATGCGGGCATTATCTGTCCGCGTTTTGAAGTTTCGGGCATGGTTTACTGTTTTTGTGATGCCACAAAGTTAATGAATTTTATCCGGTCGGAGATGCATGGCGACGATTCTTTGTCCGTTTCAGCGCCGGCAACCTGCGGAGAGAGCAGTTTTAGCGCCCTGATGTAGCTGTCGCCTTTGCCCAGCCGTTCCATCATGCGGTAAGCCCAGAGGTCGGCCTGATATATCTGGTCGGCCGAGTAGATATATACCGGCGCCGGCGCCGCGCCGTTTGTGTTGACGTTGATGTTGGTGGTCGAGAAGTCGTTGTAGGTGAAGTAGTCGTCGTAATAGTCGCTGTCGGTCATGGCGAGAGCAACATCGGCCGCTACGAGCGCTCCGATGGCTATGCCTCCCCACACGTTGCCTTTCCGGCGGCGTTTGGCCTCGTCGTAGAAAAACTGCAACTGATGGCGCATCGCTCCATGGACAGCCTGCGCCGATATGATGCCTTTGAGCATATCGTCGTCGCACCTCTGGTTGTAGACGAGCCCGGTGGTGACAACGATGGCGAAGCCCTCCTCGGTGAGCGGGGCGAAGGCTTCCGCCCGGGGATTGTCGACCACATACAGGCGTGTCGCGATGCTGTCGCACGGCAGTCCTATCGTAGACATGAGGCTGTCGGCCCAGGGCTGGAGGTCGCTTCTTACATAGGAATTGTATTCGGGATAGAATTTAGGCATCTTCGTGCATGCGTCGATCGCCTTGCGTTCGAGTCCCTTCCCTTTGGATATTTCGCGGTTCAGACGGGCAAGATTTCCGTCGGCGCCGATGGCTATGTCCCAGAACGCCGTATTGCTGTCGGCCGGCACGGCGATGGCTTCGGGCGCGACGTCGTAACGCGAGAGAATCTTGCGGAATTTTTTTTCGGAATCATCGGCAGCGGCTGATAAGATGGCCGTGATGACGAGGAGCATGGTGATGATTCTTTTCATGGCTTTGGTAGGATTGGTGATGGTTTATTGATAATCTGGAGAATGAAAAAAGGCTCCGGGCTGAAACGACCCGAAGCCCTGTGGTATTTTATTCTGCCGGCTGATTCAGAATTTGAATCCGGCCGAGATCACGATCTGGTCGGTCTTGTCGGAGAGTTTTGCCTGGACGGGGGTAGCTCCGTCGTAATTGTTGGAAGTGAATGTCTGGAACGCTCCCTTGCGCAGTCCGTGGACGTAGGCGGCGTCGGCATAGAAGTTCTTGTATCGGTAGCCTAGGCCGAGAGTCACATATTGAGTGGTCTTGTTGATGGTGAAGCTTGGAGTTGTCTCGGTGTCGTCCGGAGGTGTAGACATATTCCTCGCCCCGCTCAAACTTCTGCTCAACGGGCGATGACTGCCACTGGTAGCCGGCTCTGACGCTCCAGCTCGGGGTGAGGCGGTATTCCGCACCGAGGCGCAGTATGTTGACAGCTTTATAATAGTTCTCAACGTCGCCGTTGACGTCGGTGTATTCATATCCGTCGCGGTCGCGCACATTGATTTTCTGCATGGGGCGGTATTCGTAGTCGAGGCTGAGTATTGCCTGCGAGCCGATGACGCCGGCCACGCCGGCCATTATGCGCCACGGCGTGCGGAGCTTCCATTCGAAATAG
>CALHWU010000078.1 GCA_938039795.1 uncultured Muribaculaceae bacterium | reverse complement strand
CACCACTACTTTGGTGGCTTTGGCTTTCTGCTCCTTCAGGCGCTTCTTCTGCTGATAAAGAAACTTCTGATAGTCGAGGATCTTGCAGACAGGCGGTTCGGCGGTAGGAGAAATCTCAATCAGATCAAGACCCTGCTCTTCAGCGATCTTCAAGGCCTGGGCTATCGGATAGATGCCGGTCTCTACATTATCGCCTACCAGACGCACTTCGCGCGCATGAATGCGTTCGTTGATAGCGTATGGATCCTTCGAGGCATTATTCCTTTCGGGCCTTCTTACGCCTGGATTCGAGTTGTTGTTTGGTCGGCGCGGACCTGGTACAAAGGGTTTTTTCTGCATTAAAGCGTTTATTGATTTGTGAGATTTCTGACTTCTTCCGTCAAATTCGCTGCAAAGGTAGCAATTTTCATCGAACCTTTATCACCTTCGCCCTGTTTTCTTACAGAAACTTCGCCATTTTGTGCTTCTTTTTCTCCTACTACGAGCAGATAGGGGATGCGTTTGAGCTCATTATCGCGGATTTTCTTGCCGATCTTTTCATTGCGGTCGTCGACGATCGCACGCACATCGGCGTCGTTGAGCTGGCGGGCCACTTCGAAAGCGTAGTCATTATACTTCTCGCTGATGGGGAGCACTACGGCCTGATCAGGGGCGAGCCAGAGCGGGAAACGTCCGGCAGTATGTTCAAGCAGCACTGCTACGAAGCGTTCCATCGAGCCGAAGGGAGCGCGGTGTATCATCACCGGGCGATGCTTCTGGTTGTCGGCGCCGGTATATTCCAGACCGAAGCGCTCGGGGAGGTTGTAGTCCACCTGGATCGTGCCGAGCTGCCAGCGGCGGCCGAGAGCGTCCTTCACCATGAAGTCGAGCTTCGGGCCGTAGAAAGCGGCTTCGCCAAGCTCCGTGCGGGCCTTGAGTCCCTTCTCCTGACATGCCTCTATGATGGCCTGCTCGGCGAGATGCCAGTTTTCGTCGGATCCGATATATTTCTCTTTGTTCTTGGGGTCACGGAGCGAGATCTGTGCCTCGAAATTATTAAACTTCAGCGCCTTGAAGATATAGAATATAATATCCATCACCTTCAGGAACTCGTCCTTGATCTGCTCGGGCGCACAGAAGATATGGGCGTCGTCCTGCGTGAAGCCGCGCACTCGGGTCAGTCCGTGAAGCTCGCCGCTCTGCTCGTAGCGATATACGGTGCCGAACTCCGCCAGACGCAGAGGCAGCTCGCGGTAGCTGCGCGGGAATGCCTTGAATATCTCGCAGTGATGCGGGCAGTTCATCGGTTTGAGGAGGTATTCCTCGCCCTCTTCCGGTGTATGTATCGGCTGGAAAGAATCCTTGCCATATTTTGCATAGTGCCCCGAAGTGACATAGAGCATCTTGTTGCCGATATGCGGCGTGATCACCTGCTGATAGCCATAACGCTTCTGTATCTTGCGTAGGAACTGCTCCAGACGGTCGCGCAGTGCAGCGCCTTTCGGCAGCCAGAGCGGAAGTCCGGCGCCGACATTCTGGGAGAACGCGAAGAGTTCCATCTCCTTGCCCAATTTGCGGTGATCGCGTTTCTTGGCTTCCTCAAGCATTACGAGATATTCGTCGAGCATCTTCTGCTTGGGGAATGTGATTCCATACACTCGCACAAGCTGCTCGCGTTTCTCGTCGCCGCGCCAGTAAGCTCCGGCAAGCGAGGTAATCTTCACAGCCTTGATGGGAGCCGTGTTGGCGATGTGCGGTCCGCGGCACAGATCTGTGAAAGCACCCTGTGTATAAGTCGTGATATGACCGTCCTCCAGTTCGCTGATAAGCTCGCACTTGTAGGTCTCGCCACGGTCGCCGAACAGCTTCAGAGCATCCGCCTTGCTGATATCGGCCCTGACTATAGCATTCTTCTCCCTCGCAAGCTCAAGCATTTTCTTCTCGATCTTGGGGAATTCAGCTGCGGTGATCTCATGACCGTTGGGATCGATGTCGTAATAGAAACCGTTGTCAATAGCCGGGCCTATGCCGAATTTAACGCCCGGATACAGCGCCTGGAGAGCTTCGGCGAGAAGATGCGCCGAACTGTGCCAGAAGGCATGTTTGCCTTCGGGGTCATCCCATTTGAAAAGCCTGATGGATGCGTCCTCTTCAATGGGGCGGGCGATGTCCCATTCCTGACCGTTGACTGAAGCGGCCAGAATGTCCTGTGCAAGCCTGGAGCTGATGCTTTCGGCAATGGCAAGAGGTGTCACGCCGGCTTCAAACTGCTTTACCGAATTATCGGGAAAAGTGATGTTAATCATATCGTTTTGATGTCCACAAATTGCTTTAGCGTGTTAACGGCTGCAAAATTAATGAATATCTCTGTAATTTTCAAATCATTTGATCTTTCAGTGGCGTCTGTCAGTCGCCCATGGTGCGGAGCAGTTCGTCGTTGTCAGGAGTACGCTCCATGCGGTCTTTGACAAATTCCATCGCCTCGATAGAGTTGCGGTCAGAGAGGAAACGGCGCAATATCCACATGCGGTTGAGCGTCTCGGTGCGCAGCAGCAGATCATCGCGGCGTGTGCTCGAAGCCATGATGTCGACAGCAGGGAATATGCGCTTGTTGGAGAGCTTGCGGTCGAGCTGGAGCTCCATATTGCCTGTACCCTTGAACTCCTCGAAGATCACTTCATCCATCTTCGAGCTCGTCTCGGTCAGCGCAGTAGCGATAATCGTCAGCGAACCACCGTTCTCTATATTTCGCGCGGCACCGAAGAAGCGCTTTGGCTTCTGCAGAGCGTTGGCGTCAACGCCGCCGCTTAATATTTTGCCCGATGCCGGCGACACCGTATTATATGCTCTGGCCAGACGGGTTATCGAGTCGAGCAATATCACCACATCATGACCGCACTCCACCATCCGCTTGGCTTTTTCAAGCACGAGACTCGCTATCTTGACATGCTTCTCGGCCGGCTCGTCGAAGGTTGATGCTATGACCTCGGCATTGACGCTCCGGCTCATATCGGTCACCTCTTCCGGACGTTCGTCGATCAGAAGTATCATTATATACGTCTCCGGATGGTTCTCAGCAATCGCATTTGCGATATCCTTAAGCAATATCGTTTTACCGGTCTTTGGAGGAGCTACAATCAGTCCGCGCTGTCCTTTGCCTATAGGCGAGAACATATCGACCACACGCGTCGACAGATTGTTTGTTCGTCCGCCGGTAAGATTGAATTTTTCTTCAGGGAAAAGCGGTGTCAGTGTTTCGAAAGGCACGCGGTCGCGTATAAATTCAGGTGAACGGCCGTTGACGCTTTTCACCTTATCCATCGGGAAATATTTGTCATTCTCACGCGGAGCGCGGATGGTTGCCTCGACCACATCGCCGGTCTTCAACCCATACGCCTTGATTTGCTGGGGAGTGAGATAGACGTCGTCGGGCGAAGAAAGATAGTTGTAGTCGCTCGAACGGAGGAAACCGTATCCTTCAGGCACTACCTCAAGCAATCCGGTGGTTTCAATCAGGCCGTCGAAGCTGTAGACAGGCTCCTGACGCTGCTGTTGCTGCAGATTGCGGTTTTTCTGTTTGTTTTTCTTGCCTTGCGGCTGCTGTTGCTGCTGTTTCTCCTGCTGCCACGGCTCGTTAAGCTGTATCGGTGATGTGGCTGCGGCTACGGCAGCCTGGGCGGCAGCCTCCTCTTTCTCGCGCTGTGAGCGCGGAACGAACCTGCGTCCTTCCGAACGCGGGAAAAACGCACCGAACCCGTCACCCTGACTGGCGCGGAAATCCTGACGCGGGTTTTCGTCGTTTCTGCGCTGCTGACGCACCGCGTTCTCATCCGCAGGCGCATCTGAAGGAGTCTCTTTTGCCGGTTCCGGTTCCTGTGCGGCGACAGGATCGTCAGTCCGGGCGATGATCTGCTCCTCGGGATGATCGGTTTCCGCCTCCGTCGGTTCTGAAGAGGCATCAGTGCCGTTGCTCTGCTCCTCTGTCGCGGTTTGCTGGCGGCTCCCTTTCGGACGTCCGCGGCGCTTTTTCTCCTGCACGGGATTCTGATCACTGGATTCAACGGCTGAGCCGTCTGCCGAAAGCTCGGCCGATTCCTGTTGCGAAGGAGCATCAGCCGCGTTTTCGTTATTTTTTTGCTGTGGTTTTCTGCCACGTTTCTTTTCAACTGCGGCTTCCCGCTGGTCGCCGGAGGCTGGCTGCTGATCCGTAGAGGAAGCTGATATATTGCCATCCGACTTTTTTTTGCGCGGTTGCCTCCGCTTGTCGTTGGCCATATTCGCCGCTGCCATGGCGGCAAAATCTATGGCCTGCTGGTCGAGTATGGCATCTATTACTTCTTTTTTGGGAAGAGACGATATTTTCTTCAGGCCCATGCCTTCGGCTATGGTGTGAAGTTCAGACTCTTCCTTTTCCGATAACTCATCGAGATTGTACATATCTTAAAATATATGACGTGAGGGGAATTATTTGGCCTATGAAAGGATTTCACACATTCCGACACATGAATATCAGGCATAAGCGATCATTAGATCATCGCCTCGCAGACGTCGTCATACCGACGCGGAAGACGGAATGCATTCAAAACAGGAGTAAGTTTGAGAGAGGATGCTGCGAATTGATTATGAAAGGAGGTTTCGCACATTTTCAGTGCAAAGTTAATGAATTCCGAATTAATAACAAATGATTCTGTCAAAATGTTTCTAAAATTTGAAAAACAACGCACCCGGATCCTGAAAAAGTCCATAAGACGCTGCCATACAACGTCAAAGCTTCGGAGGTGAATCCGAAGCTTTGACTGAATCTGTAGCGGGACCGAGAATTGAACTCGGGACCTCCGGGTTATGAATCCGACGCTCTAACCGACTGAGCTATCCCGCCATTTTGGCTTTGCGAGTGCAAAGTTATATCCAAAATATCACATAGACAAATTTTTTCATCACTTTTTTGTTCAGCCACCCGTGACAGACTAATTGTCAGCGATTTATTTTTTGCAGTGAGCGAGTGCCAAGGCAAGAGAATCGATATCCCCGGATGTCGTGGCCCAGTCTGTGACAAATCTTACGGGAGTGGATTCCATTCCCCTCGCGCCCCAAAGCTCAAATGATATTCCGGATTCAAATAGAGAGTCTATTGTATTGTTAGGCAACACAAAAAACTGCTGATTGGTCGGAGAGTCGATATAAACCGGATAGCCGGCTCCGGTCATCAGTTTCCTCACTCGTTTAGCCATCTCTACTCCGTGACGACCGATGCGTTCATAAAGTCCCCCGGCCATGAGAGTCTGAAACTGCACGCCGAGTATGCGCCCCTTGGCCATTGTAGCTCCATGAAGCTTTATCAGGCTCTCGAAGCGTGGCAATAGTAAGCGGCGCGTTGACACGACTGCCTCACCGAGCAGGGCTCCGCATTTGGTACCCCCTATATAAAAGACTTCGCACATCGAAGCTATATCTCTCAACGTCAGATCAGGAGCAGCGCCAAGCGCATAGGCCAGTCTCGCTCCGTCAATATAAAGAGGTATAGAGTAGCGGCGGCATATTTCATGAATTTCATGCAGTTCTTCCCTGCTGTAGAGCGTGCCGAGTTCGGTGGGATAACTGATATACACCGCTCCGGGACGCACCATGAACACGTGAGTTGAATCAGCATAGAAATCCTTCAGATAGTTCTCTATACTGTCGGCCGACAGCTTTCCGTCGCATCCTGACAAAGCTATCACCTTATGACCTGTAGCCTCCACCGCTCCTGCCTCATGAACGTTAATATGGCTTGTCTCTGCTGCAATCACACCATCGTTGTGGTCAAGCAACCGGTCGAGCACTATGGCGTTGGTCTGCGTGCCGCCCTCCAGAAAAAACACCTCACCATCTGCAATCCCGCATACTTCAAGTATTGTCTGCCGGGCTTCCGCGCACATTGCATCATGACCGTAACCGGGCGTATGGAGCATATTGGTCTCAACCAGGCGTGCCATCACTTCAGGATGCGCGCCGACCATATAATCGCTGTCAAAATATGTCATAGTATTGTCATAATTGCATTTCGGGTACAAATTTACTCCCTTTTCATGTAATATCTCCGCATTAGTTGAAAAATATCAGCGGCCGGTGCTGATTATGCTTTGTAATATTGCGATAAATATCGTAACTTTGCTTCCATCTGACAACATTACCTATCACTGACTAATACCTATCGACAAATGTACAGATTCGATAAAAGAGTGGTGATCACTCTCGATGCAGGCGGCACGAACTTCGTATTCGGAGCCATGCAGGCCAATAAATTCATCGTTGAGCCTGTGAGCATGCCTTCAAATGCCCACGATCTCGACCTATGCCTGTCGACGATGGTCAAGGGCTTCCGCGACGTTATCGCAAAGCTCGACCGCAAACCGGTTGCCATCAGCTTCGCATTCCCCGGTCCTGCCGATTATCCCAACGGCATTATAGGCGGCTATCTGCCTAATTTCCCGTCTTTCCGCAACGGTGTGGCTCTCGGCCCGTTTCTTGAGGAGACGTTCGGCATACCCGTATTCATCAACAATGACGGTGACCTGTATGCTTTCGGAGAAGCCCTCGGAGGAGCGCTGCCGGAGATCAACAGGCGTCTGGAAGAAGCAGGCAGCTCCAAGCGTTACCACAATCTTATCGGATACACATTCGGCACAGGTCTCGGCATAGGCATTGTTGTCGACAACAAGCTCAACCGTGGCGACAATTCATGTGTCGAGACATTCTGTCTGCGCAACAAGAAATATCCCGAGGCTTTCGTCGAAGAGGGCGCTTCGATCCGCGCGGTAAAACGTGTCTATATGGAGAAATCGGGAACAGTCGATCCGGATCTCACCCCGAAGGATATTTGCGACATCGCCGACGGCAAGCGCCCAGGCGACGCCAAAGCAGCCCGTGAGGCATTC
>CALHWU010000077.1 GCA_938039795.1 uncultured Muribaculaceae bacterium | reverse complement strand
CTAATTATCAGAAAGTTGGACTCACTGCTTTATGGTTTAGCGGACAGTAATAATTGCGTATACGCGCTTTCTACAAGGTGAAATAACTGTAAGCCAAAACGCCGGAGGCGTCGAGGGGAAGATGATTCCCGATCGGCGCCTCCGGCGTGTATTTTTTAGGGTGATTATTTCAAATCAGATGAGTCGGAGGGGCGATCAGTCGTCTTCGTCGAGGGGCATGTAGTGCTGGTAGGGATGGTCGCAGCCGGGGCAGACGCGCGGTGGCTCGGTGCCTTCGAAGATGTAGCCGCAGACGAGGCACTGCCAGCGGATGGCGTGGTCGCGTTTCCATACTGTGCCGTCCTCGACCATCTTGAGGTAGCGGGTGAAGCGGTCGAGATGATGCTGCTCGGCCTTGGAGATGGCCAGGAAATGCTCGGCGATTTCGGGGAATCCCTCTTCCTGGGCCACGCGGGCGGCCTCTTCGTAGCCCTTGACTCCGGCGTTGGCTTCCTCGCCCATGGATATCCTGAGGTTGGTGGCGGTGTCGCCGATGATGCCTGCGTCGGTGGGCACTTTGGCGTCGACCACTCCGCCTTCGAGCATCTTGAAGAAGACTTTGGCGTGGTTGAACTCGTTCTCGGCTGTCTGGCGGAAAATCACTCCGATCGGGAAGTATAGTTCTTTGTCGGCCTGCTTGGCATAGAATGTGTAGCGGGCGTATGACTGCGATTCGTTGAGGTAGGCCAGCACGATGTTCTGCTCGGTGCGTGTGCCTTTGATTGATTTTTTCTTTTTAGCCATGATGAGTTTTGTGTGTTATGTTGATCTGAACTATGTTGTTTTTGTCATATTATAACGTGGGTCGGGACGTGATGGTTCATGCCCGGATGCAATGAGCGCGGATCTCCTGGTGATGGAGATCCGCGCCGATGTGTGCCGTAAAGCCTGTGGGTGTCAGTCTTCGAGGTAGTAGGTGAGCGATGTCACTACGCGCACTTTCTTTATGTAGGGGGTGGTGGCGTCGCGATCCTCGATGGAGAACTGGCCCTGACGGGCGGTCTTGATCTTTCCGAGCGAGGAGTCGGAGTCGTCGGCAAATTTCTTGGCGGCCTCGCGGGCGTTCTGCGTGGCTTCGGCTATCATCTCGGGCTTGATGGAGTTGAGCTCGGTGAAGTCGTAGGTGATCTGATAGTTGTAGTCGTTGGATATGGCTATGCCCTGGGCGAAGAGTTCGCCCTGGCGGTTGATGAGCGCATGCACTTCCTTGACTTTGCGCGAGCTGACGGTGACCACCGATGTGATGGCGTAGTTGTAGGGGAGCGGCTGGTTGTTGTAGCGGTCGGTGGTGAGATCCTGCACTTTGGGCGCTCCGATGGAGATTTCCTGGTCGGTGAGTCCGTTGGCCTTGAGGAAGTCGACTATGCGCTGGTTGGTGGCCGAGACGTTGGCGTAGACTGCGGGCAGGGAGTTGCCTACCTCCTTGAACATGATGGGCCATGTGACGACGTTGGCCGGCACTTCGCGTTCGGCAAGTCCGCGCACGTCGACGGTGCGGTCGCGCGAGGCGGCGAAGTCGATTCCGGAGCGGATGCATAGCCCGAGGGCGAGGAGTCCGAGGGCGAGGATCGCGGATGCGATGATAGCAGTTTGTTTCATGCGGTTGTAATATGTGGTGGTGTTGTTTGAAATTCTGGTTATTTATCGGAGTGTGAGACGGCGTTGAAGCGGAGCATGTCGTCGATGAGTTTGCGGTCGTTCTGCAGGCGTGGCACCTTGCGCTGTCCGCCAAGCTTGCCGGTAGAGGCGAGCCAGCGGTCGAAGAGTCCGGGCGATGCTACGGTGACGGTCAGTGGCGCGAGGAATATGTCGCCGGCGCGCTTGGCCTGGTAGTCGGAATTCTGCTCGGTGAGGCGTCGGTCGAGCGTGGCGGCGAAGGCTGCCATGTCGGCGGGTTGCCGGTCGAACTCTATCAGCCACTGGTGACGGCCGCGCGAGGTGGAGGTGGTGAAAACCGGTGCGGCCGTGTAGTTGGCCACTGTGCACCGGCAGTCGGCGCAGGCGAGGGAGAGGGCAGCGTCTGTGTTGTGAACCATCACCTCTTCTCCGAACGCGTTGATATAGTGTTTTGTTCGGCCGGTGATGACGATCTGCAGCGGATCGGTGGCCACAACCTTCACCACATCGCCTATCGGGTAGCGCCAGAGGCCGTTGGCGGCCGTAAGCAGCAGTGAGTAGCTCCGGCCCTGCCGGGTGAGCCATGCGGGTACAGCTTCGGTGTCGGGCGCGCCGAGCGGCACGAACTCGTAGAACACTCCTGCATCGGTGAGCAGCATCATGCCGGGAGCGTCGGGCGCGTGCTGCACGGCGAAGAAGCCTTCGGATGCGTTGTAGTTTTCCACGTAGTGCATCCGCTCCGGATCGGTTATCTCCGCATACTGGCTCCGGTAGGGGCCGAAGGCTATGCCTCCGTGGAAAAATACTTCGAGGCGGGGCCACACATCATGGATGGTGGAGGCTCCGGCTCTCTCCATCACGCGGCGGAGTACGGCGAGGAACCACGACGGGACGCCCGATATGTTGGTGACATTCGCGCCGACCGACTCGCTGACGAGCGCGGGAAGCTTGGCGGTCCAGTCGGGCATGAGAGCTGTGGCGCGCGATGGGACTCTGATGAGATCCACGAGCGGATTGATGGCTTCTATGAGGTGGGCCGACAGGTCGCCTACCTTTACGCTGGGGGGCAGACCGTGGAGCTCGTTGGCGAAGCTGCCGCCGAGTATGAATGCCTTGCCGTCGAAGAGTCGGCTACCCCGGTGGTGGTTGAGATAGTGGGCCACAGCTTCGGCGCCTCCGCGGTAGTGGTTGAGGCGGAGCGAATCGGCTGTGACGGGGATGTATTTGCTTTTGCCGTCGGAGGTGCCCGACGACTGGGCGAAACGCCGGCATACCCCGGGCCACAGTATGTCGGGTTCTCCGGCCATCATGCGCTCCACATAGGGGCGCAGGGCAGGGTAGGAGGTCACAGGCATGGCTTCGCGGAAGTCTTCGTAGCCAGCCGCGAGTTCGAGCCTGTGGGCTCTGCCCCAGAGCGTATGGCGTCCGCGGCTGAGGAGCATGTGGAGCTGCCGGCGCTGTGACTGCTCCGGATCGGCGGCTTTCGCGAGGGTGCGTCGGGCTCTTGCGGCGAAAAACGGTATGAGCGGACGAGTTAAGTTCATAATTACAAAATTAAGCAAAATATAGGGAAAAAATTGCTTTTTGTCGACAAAACCTAACAAGGCGGTGAAGCGTTTTAATGACATATTGAAATTTTACTTAATTTTGTACCCGTAAAAGATTGATCAATGAAAACATTGCCCAATTACCTGAGACTTCTGGCTATTGCCGTCACTGTGGTGACTCTCGGATCATGCAGCGACGATGACGATTATTACTGGTCGCCGCTGATAGGCGATTGGGTGCTTGTGGCCGACGATTACGGTCCGGTGTATACTGACCAGAATATTTTCTCGTTCTACAGCGACGGTTCGGGCCAGTATGTCGACTACGACAACTGGGGTCAGTCGTACACCTACGATATCTACTGGGATACCGACGGGTCGCTGCTGTATGTCACGTTCGCCGACGGGCAGGAGTGGGTCTACAGGTGGGCTGTCAACGGCAACAACATGTATCTGACCGATCTTGATACCGGAAGCCAGCTGGTGTTCGCCATGTATTGACAGCCGGCAGGCGCCCGCGGTCTGAACAAATTAAGTAAACCGATAATAATGAGTGAAGCAGATCATTGTGCTGCGCAGAAGTGGACAGAGCTTGAGCTTCTGCCCGAATGGGACGAAGAGTATTACGATGTCTATACGGCCAGGAAACATGGCAAATGGGTGATGCTCAAGACTCTCAAGAAGGCTTATAAGGACGATCCGCGTTTCAGGGCCATGCTTGAGAAAGAGTTTGACGTGCGCTATAATCTTGCGCATCCGGGCATCGTGATGATCAACGATCTGGAAGAGGTGCCCGGTCTGGGACTGTGTATCATCACCGACGATGTCTACGGCGATTCGCTCCGCAAGCTGATCGACACCGGCAGAGTGGGTCCGGAGCATGTCGACAAGGTGTGCTCGCAGCTTGTCGACGCTCTCGATTATATCCAGCGCAATCACGTAGTGCATTTCCCCGTGCGTCCGGAAACGATAATATTCACCGAAAACATTGGAAACCTGAAGCTTATCGACGTGGGGTTCGATCAGCGTGAACATCTGACGCCGGCCGACGCCTCGGAGGATATATATATGTTCGGCAAGGTGCTCCGCGAGCTTTGCGATGCTGTGCCGGGTGTGCCCGCGCGGCTAAGGCGTATAGCCGACAAGTGTCTGTCGGCCAATCCGCGCGACCGCTATCACTCGGTGCATGAGCTGCGCATGGCCCTCGCCTCGCGGTCGGACAATCGGCTTTATGTGGCCATCATAGCATTCCTGCTCGTCATGATAGCACTTCTCATATGGTTTAACTCGGGGATAGCCCCCGTGCGCCCGGCTGCAATCGCTCCGGCGCTGTAATCCATCGCACTATGTCAATAGAAATACGATCAGTCAGCCCGACCCGCGACGGGCTTAAGAAATACGTGGAGTTTGGAATAGATCTGTATCGGGGCAACGGTTGTTACGTGCCCCCTCTGATATTCGATGAGATCGAGACTCTCATGCCATCGAAAAATCCGGCTTTCGATTACTGTGAGGCACAGTCGTTCATGGCCTGGCGCGACGGCAAGCCGGTGGGCCGCATCACGGCGATAATCAACCGTGTGGTCAACGAGCGCACCGGCAAGCGCGAAGCCCGCTTCGGTTTTGTCGACTTTATCGACGATGCGGAAGTGACCGAAGCTCTGTTCGGGGCGGCCGAAGAATGGAGCCGCCAGCGAGGAATGACCGAGATGGTCGGTCCGATGGGCTTCACCGATATGGATCATGAAGGTATGCTTATCGAAGGCTTCGATGAGCTCGGCACGATGGCCACCATCTATAATCATCCGTATTATCCCGGTCATCTGGAGCGTCTAGGGTATTCTCCCGATGTCGACTGGGTGGAGTATCGCATGACTGTGCCCGACAAGGTGCCTGACAAATATCTGCGCATCGCCTCGCTCGTGGAGCGGAAGTATGGTTTCAAGGCGCTTCACTATAAGTCGCGCAGCAAGCTCAAAGCCGACTATGGCAGGGCGATCTTCGATCTCATAAACGTGGCCTACGACGGGTTGTATGGCTATTCGCCGCTGTCCGAAAGGCAGATCGAATATTATATAGACAAGTATCTTGGTATAT
>CALHWU010000076.1 GCA_938039795.1 uncultured Muribaculaceae bacterium | reverse complement strand
GTTTTTATAGATGGTCATGAACTCGCCATTGTTGAGTCTCCCTTCCATGGCTGCGTTGGTGAGCTGTTCATTACTCGAACTCATGATAATTGAGTCGATGGCGAGATTTCTGTAGCTGGAGAATTTCGACAGGCCGCCGGCGCCGATCTGGAGCAGCATCCGGTCGGAGGCGTAATTGTCGTCGAGCGAGGCGGTGGTGTCGACGCAGTAGGCGTAGTCGTAGACAAACTCCATTGTCTCCGGGGCTATGGTCTCGGTTTCGGGGACAGAGGTCCGGGTGATGTTGAGCTGACGGCGCAGAACCCTTGCCGATACGGTAAGGAGTGTGGCCGAGAGTGCGATGATGATTGCTAATCGTTTCATGTCATTTGATGTTTTAGAGTTGCGTGGCAAAGTTAGATACAGTCGCTGAAGGGTGGCGATTTTTATCATTACTCAATCATTAGGGAATTATTACTGAATTATTACTCCTGCGTAATTTCAGTCAGCGGGAGAGGACGTTTACCACTGGATTTTAGTAATTTCGCAGTGTGGAACACCGAATAAGGACATTATACTCTATTACGATCATAGCCATTCTAGCCTTCCTCGCGATGCAGGTCTATTGGCTGTATAACCGCTATGCGTTTTCCCTCAGTGCGTATGAGGCCGATACTTTCGAATCTATTGTAAAGGCAGTGGACGGATACAATAAAGGACGAAAGAACCGGAAAAATTCTGATGAATTATCGAAACGACATCAGACTGAATACAATATCGATTGGGATGTCGACAGCTGTGGCCGGAAGAAGACAATAGCTACTGTGACAACCCGTCAATATGTCGCCGAGGAAGTGCTGGGAATAAGCGGCCAGCGCCGGCTCACCACGGAGGAGCTGTTGCAGGCGTCGAGAAAGGTCGCGGATGATCCTTCGCTGAGCGTTACCCGACGCGACTCGTTCGACGTCACTTCCGCGCCCTCTGAGGGAGACATCTGGGTATCCATGAAGAATGTGGAGAATGAGTTTGTATCGCCCCTCTCTGCGGTGGAAATCGACTCCGTGCTTGCTGCCGGAGGAATTGACGCCGACGTCAGCCTGACTGTGACCGACAGTATCGCGTGGGCCCCTTCCATACTGCGGCATGCTTCGGTTATGAATCCGGGCATTGCCTTGAATGTGCCTTATTCCGAACTGCAGAGAAAGAGCGTCAGGGTGGAATACCGGTTTCCGGTAGCGGAGATATTCGGCGGGATGGCGGGGACGCTTGTCGTCGTAGCGTTGCTGTCACTGTTTCTGATAGTTTGTCTGATACTGCAATTCTCGACCATATTGAAACTATCGCGTCTTGACAGGATGCGCAGCAGTTTCGTGGCTACGATGATCCATGAGCTGAAGCGTCCGATCGCAACTCTGAAGATGTGTGTGTCGGGTATGGGCAACGAGTCGATGATGGCCGATGCTGAGGTCAGAGACGAGCTGCTCGGCTCCACGCGGTCGGCTCTCGACAATCTGTCGGCCTATTTCTCCCGCCTTCGCGACATCACGTTCAACGACATCGAGCAGATACCGCTGAATATCACGACGTTTGATCTTGCACCGCTGTTTGATGATGCGGTAGCCTCTACAGCCATCCCTTCAGGCAAGAGCGTCGGGTTTCATAATAATATTGAACCCGGACTGAAGATATCGGCCGACCGGACGCACCTCCTCAATATTCTGACAAATCTGGTGGAGAACGCGGTAAAATATTCCGGAAGCAGAGTTGATGTTACTGCTGAAGCCGCGGTCGGCGTCGAAAGCGTGAAAATTTCGGTGAGTGACACTGGCGACGGCATACCGCGGTCGGACATCGACAAAATCTTCACGCGTTTCTACCGCGGAAAAGCGGCCGGCGGGGAGCAGCCCGGCATAGGCCTTGGACTGACTTACGTCCGTATGCTCGTTGAGGCCCATGGAGGCAGCGTAGAAGTGGAAAGCGTGGAGGGAGAAGGATCATTGTTCACAATAATATTGCCGCAATGAGCAGAGCGATCAGAATACTCCTTGTCGACGACGACCTGAAAAACTCAATGCTTCTGAAGCGTTTTATCGAAGCTGAGGGGTACGAGGTGGGTTATGCGTCCGACGGAATAGCGGGACTTGCTATGTATGAGTCGATGCACCCCGACCTGATATTGCTTGACATAAACATGCCGGGCATGGACGGATTCGAACTGGCGCGCATGATCAGGAAAACCGACCGGCGCGTAATGATATTCTTTCTGACCGACCGCACCGACAAGGTCGACCGTCTGCACGGGTTCTCTCTCAAAGGCAACGATTATATCCCGAAGCCGTTTTATCCTGAGGAACTTTTAGCCCGCATCAGCGAGCGGCTCGACATCATAGGTGGCCACAAGGATGAGGAATACCGGATTGGCGATACTGTTTTCCGACCGGATCTCGCATCGCTCACATATCGGGGCGAGACACACTCTCTGTCGGTGAGGCAATCCGAGATTCTTCAGCTTCTTGTGGAAAACCTCGGGCGGGTGGTGGAGCGCGAAGTCATTCTGGAGCGGATATGGGGCGACGCGAGCTATGCCAACTCGCTTGCCCTCAACGTGCAGATCACCTATCTGCGCCGACTGCTGACGGATCCGGCCGTGGCCATCACCTCGATCAAGCGCCGGGGCTATGCGCTGACGGCCCGCCCGGGCGGCGTCTGACGCTCCGCTCGAGCGGCGCGCGGGCCCCATCCCCCCCGGATGCGTGCCGCGCCAAATTACCGAAAAATTTAACGCCAAATTACCGGATTTGTTGGCGGCGGCCGCTCCGCCCCGAAGTCTTAATAATCACAAACGGGGCGCAAAAGGGCGCGCCGACAGGGGCGGGAACCGGCGGGAAATTCGTAACTTTGCAGGCTATGCAGAGACCTACAGAGAAGCGCCGCCCCCAGCCGACGGCGGCGCAGCCTAATATCGCGGCGCGCGGGGTGCGCGTCAACAATCTCAGGGGCGTCGACGTGGAGATACCGCGCGGGCGCATGACCGTCATCACCGGGCTCTCGGGCTCGGGCAAGTCGTCGCTCGCATTCGATACGCTCTATGCCGAGGGGCAGCGGCGCTACGTGGAGTCGCTCTCGGCCTACGCCCGCCAGTTTCTGGGGCGCATGCCCAAGCCCGACGCCGACTTCATACGCGGCCTGCCGCCGGCCATAGCCATAGAGCAGAAGGTCAGCACGCGCAATCCGCGCAGCACCGTAGGCACCGCCACGGAGATCTACGAATACCTGCGCCTGCTGATGGGGCGCATAGGGGTGACCCGCGATCCGGCCACCGGCGAGAGGGTGGCGAAGCATACGGTCGACGACGTGGTCGGCGCGGCGTGGAGCTGCCCCGAGGGAACGCGCCTGATGGTGAGCGCCCCGCTGACGCTCCCCGAGGGGCGCTCGATGGCCACGCAGCTCGACGTCTATCTCAAGGGGGGCTACTCGCGCATGCTCCATGACGGCGAACCGGTGGAGATAGCCGACATGCTCTCCGCCCCCGACTCTCTGCCCTCCTCGCCCGAGGGGTGGGAGCTGCTGGTCGACCGCCTGACGGTCAGCGCCGATCCCGACGAGAAGAGCCGTCTGGCCGACTCGGCGGAGACCGCTTTCTTCGAGGGGCACGACGCACTGACGCTGACGATTTACGACGCAGAGGAGCCCCGAAGGCTCCAGTTCTCCAAGCGGTTCGAGGCCGGCGGACGGCAGTTTACGGAGCCGACCGACCTGATGTTCAACTTCAACAATCCTTACGGTGCGTGCCCCCGGTGCGAGGGATTCGGACGCGTCATCGGCATCAGCGAGGATCTTGTGGTGCCCGACCGGAGGCTCTCGGTCTACGACGACGCCGTGGCCTGCTGGCGCGGCGAGAAGATGGGGCAGTGGAAGCAGATGGCCATAGCCGCCTCCGGCGCCGCGGGATTCCCGATCCATACCCCTTACGACAAGCTGACGCCGCAGCAGCGCGACTGGCTGTGGCATGGCGGCGCGGGGGGCTTCGAGGGGATCGACGGATTTTTCAGGATGGTGGAGGCGAACCTCTACAAGATACAATATCGAGTGATGCAGGCCCGCTACCGGGGCAAGACGGAGTGTCCGCTCTGCCACGGCTCGCGGCTGCGCGCCGACGCGGCCTACGTCAGCGTCGGAGGCATGACGATAACCGACATGGTCGGCATGCCCGTCGACGAGCTTCTCCGCTTTTTCGAGCACATAGAGCTCCCCGAGGCCGACCGCGAGATAGCGCGCCGCCTGCTGACGGAGATCACCACCCGCCTCCGTTTCCTCTCCGACGTGGGACTCGGATACCTGACGCTCGACCGTAGGGCCGACTCCCTCTCAGGCGGCGAGAGCCAGCGCATCAATCTGGCCACACAGCTCGGGAGCAGCCTCGTAGGGTCGCTCTACATTCTCGACG
>CALHWU010000075.1 GCA_938039795.1 uncultured Muribaculaceae bacterium | reverse complement strand
GGAAAGCAATATCAGGCAGTGAAACGACAGATTTACCGTAAGGATGTGTCAGATATTGTCATTGCCACCGATGCCGGCCGAGAGGGGGAGCTGGTTGCCCGCTGGATTCTGAAGAAAGCAGACAATAACAAGCCGTGTAAGCGTCTGTGGATTTCTTCTGTGACAGATAAAGCAATCCGTCAGGGATTTGAGCATCTGAAAAATGCAAAAGAATATGATAATCTGTATCATGCGGCTGTCTGCCGTGCAGAGGCAGACTGGCTGGTGGGATTAAATGCGACCAGAGCATTGACCTGCAAATACAATGCGCAGTTGTCCTGTGGTCGCGTGCAGACGCCGACACTTGCAATGATTGCAAAGCGGGAAGAAGAAATTCGGAAATTTGTTCCAAAACCATATTACGGACTGCAATTGCAGGCAGAGGGTGTGGTATTTACCTGGAAAGATGAAAAAAGCGGCAGTTATCGCAGCTTTCAGAAGGAACGGATAGCGAATATTCAGAAAAAACTATCCGGAAAGAAATTGCAGATCATAAAAGCAGATACTAAGGTGAAAAAGCAGGGCGCACCACAATTATATGACCTGACACAGCTGCAACGGGAAGCAAATCAGAAATTTGGATTTTCTGCAAAAGAAAGCAAACGTCATGACGTCGGGATACTTTCGACAATTCTTGTCGTGAAGTAATGAGGAGGACAGCCGATTCAGAAAATCAATGATTTCATCGGCAAATGGTGTTGTCGCTCCCTCCGTCAGCTCAATGCCCTTAGCATTTTTTGGGAATACTGTAGTGTAATCAGAATTTTGAAGCATATGTGTCACTGCAACCGCGTATTTCAGCATTTTTGATTCGTCCGTTGATCTTGAAATATTTTCCAAGCCGTCCACAAGGACAGTCATCCTCACCTAATATCACTCCTTCATCTTCGGTTAGAAGCACATGTCCAGGATAACTCTGTGGCAGTAAACTCACGACTTCGATAAGACCTTTTTCGCCAAATGGAGCAACAGAGAAGTCATACGGACGCCGTACAATGATGTCGCTGAAGCATGATGCATGAAGATGCCCAAGTTCGCACTCCATATAAATTGTGCCGGTCTGTTCCACCATACCGTAATAATCGTGGATGTTTTCAGGCTTGATCCCGCACACTTCATTGAGAGATCGTTTGAAATCTTCCGTAGTGATATTCTCGCTTGCGAGTTTTTTCCATCCTCCACCATGAATCATTACGGCGTTTGAAAGGTCGGGATGATATCCTGATTTTAGCAACTGACTGTAGAAGTGTTGCCAAATCATGAAGGTGAAACCGAATAAGAAAATTCTGTCAGCGTCTTTATTCTCTTCAAGGAATTGTTGAATTCCCGAGATGTCAAGATTCATTTCTTCATCAAGAGCATATTTGCGTTTGCTTCCAAACATGGAAAAGCCGAGGATACCGGCACCTCGTGCTGAAAACATGGCTCTGTTTTTAAGAATAGCGCTGGTGTCGAGGATGAGCATCGGCACCCGGTGCGTTCCCAAAAATGATCCGACTATTTTTGTCAGACATTTGGTCTGGAGAGACGATGTTTCTCTGTCAAGATATATTTTGCTCACCTGCTGGCCGGTTGTTCCAGATGAGGTCAGTGTCTTCACGACCTCATCATCATTGCATGACTTCAATTCGAATTCCTTAAACAATCTGACGGGTAGCATCGGAAGCTGTTCATAATCGGTGTGATTGTTGGTGTCAAATCCAACCGCATCCATCATACGCTTGTAGTGGTAGCAATGATCGTAATGAAATTGAGTCAGCTCTTGTAGACGGCGATTGAGAAATTCGCGTTTTGTGTCTTTGGGAAGAGAGTATGGGGCGATATTGAGAAAATCTCCGTTATCCATTTTATAACATTTTTTGAAGCTCGCTATACAATGTTTTTCCTGATTCGTTCTTTGGTATTTCAGGAATAACACGTACGGAAAAAGCACGGCCATTAAGTCCGGTTTTTTGCGTGAGAATATTCTTAAGCGTAGTCTCATGGCCTTCTTCAATAGTAAATATTGTAATAAGGTCATCTGCGCCGACACAAGCTACTTCCGGAATGATTGGTTTAAGCAGTTGTTCGATGGCATCAAGGTTACACCGGTTACCCCAGATTTTAACAAATCGTTTCAATCGTCCGGTGATGTAGTAGAAGCCGTCTTCATCGCGTTGAGCAATGTCGCCAGTATGAAGAACGTGTTGGTTGAGGTCGCCCAATGTTAAATCTGATTCATTTTCAGCATATCCCAATGATACGTTAGGCCCTTCATATATTAACTCACCGTCAATGCCTGCTTCATTTATTTCGTTGCCAGAGTTGTCGATAAGTCGAAATTGTCCACCGGGAATAGCTATGCCAACTGATTCGGATTTCTCGCGAGCACGGCTCCACGGTGTATAACTCATTCTTGCTGTGGCCTCTGTCTGACCATACATAACAATAAACCTCCGTTGTTTTGACAGAGAGTCTTCAACAAACTCATTGACCAATTTCGGGTTAAGCTTGCCCCCGGCTTGAGTCAAGGTTTTCAGTGTCGGAATATCCATCCTCTCAAAACGCAATCGCCTTAACATCTCATATGTATAAGGAACTCCGGCAATTGATGTCGCTCCATGTTTTTTTACGAAGTCCCAAAATTCGCGTTGCATTACCGACTTATCGGTTAACAGTATGGTGGCGTTCTTGATAAGATGACTGTTGATAACACTTAAGCCATAGCTATAATGCATCGGGAGGGAGGTTACGGGACGTTCGTTTTTATTAATAGTCAGATATTCGGCGATGCTCTCGGCGTTGGATTTTATATTATCATAAGATAATCGCACAAGTTTTGGAGAGCCTGTACTTCCGCTTGTTGTGAGCAGAAGTGCCAGATCCTGATAAAGAGAATGGTTAACGTCAGAAAATCTGTAAAGTGAATATCCTCGATAGGTATAAATCGGATCGCAGTTTAGGTATGCTGTAGTTCCAGTCGGCGCCCAGATGAAATTGGGTCGATAAATTGAAAAAAGATTTTTGACTAAATCAGCTGATTTGGTCGAATCGAGCATTACAGGAACACTTAGAGATTCTATGAACGAAATATATCCGAACAAGGATTCTATAGTGTTACTGCACATGCAGAAAATTAGTGATCTACATGGGATTAAGTCCGTTAGCTTTTTGACGAACGCATTGTAATCGCTAACGCTATAGGTAGAATCTTGATCGACAGCAATAATATGGCTATTATTTAAGTTCTGGGATATGAGCATATAAAGTACACTAACATCAATTTGACATCATACCGTCGACACCTAAAATCTGTCCGGAAATATATTTTGAGTTGTCTGATGCTAAAAACAATGCAGCTTCAGCGACTTCTTCGGGTGTGCCAAGGCGCTTCATTGCAATCTTGGCTTTGTATGCAGCGATTGTTTCATCATCCAGACCGGCTATCAAATTAGTTGAAATCACTCCCGGAGCCAATGCATTGACGCGTATGCCATCAGTGGCCAGCTCTTTGGCGGCTGATTTGGTCAAAGATATTACCGCCCCTTTGGAAGCTGCATAAACCATTTGTGCCTGATTGCCTGTGATGCCCATTATGGAGGCCATATTGATTATCGATCCTGATTTATTGCGTCGCATAAGTTTCGATGCATACTGTATCAGGAAAATAGGAGCAAAGACATTCACTTTGAAAGTATCGATAACCTGTGTGTCTGTTATCATGCCGATTAGAGCATCATTCATTACACCGGCATTATTGACCAAGATATCAAGACGATGGAATTCGCTGTTGACACGTCTGAAAAGAGAAGATACTGCTTTTTGATCAGTTATATCCACTGACACAGGAATAATATGCAGATTATTCTCCGATGTATTCGTAATGTCTGTTCTTGAAACAGCATATACCGTCGCTCCATTTTCTGCAAGTTTCTTTGCGACAGCCTCACCGATGCCACGACTGGCGCCGGTGACTATAGCTACTTTACCTTCAAGTATCTTAGAAGTCAATACCATACTTTTCAGTCAGTATCGATTTGCCTTTTTCGTATGATGAGAAGTCGATGATATCTTCCGTTTCCATCATTATATCAAACGCCTCTTCTAAAGCTGCGATCAATGCCATGTGACCTACTGAATCCCAAAGTTCTACCTGTTGGTATTTCAGTGTGGACAATACGTCTTCTCCTACTTGGAAAATATCCATGAAAGTCTGATTGTATTTTTCTGAGTTATTCATTGTTTTGTGATTTTGAACATGCGTAGATGGAGTTTTTTGTATTTTTCAAACGACTCACGATCAAGTTGGTAGTATCTTGTGTCCTCACTCTCGCGGATGACTTCTGGATGATATGTCGCTTGATATCTGTTGACATTGATATTGTCTAATTTCACGTCAAATAACAGTGTCTTTTCAGGATATAGCTCAAACCCAATTTCACGAGTTATGATATCAGCTAAAATCGCAGCACCCATAGGCGAGTCTTTTTTGAAAAGCCAGCTTCCTATGGTGAAATCCCGATCATTAATGTCATAAAGACGGCAAACACCTAATTTTTCACTATTTTGGCTTTCAAATATAAAATAGTAGTCGGTGCCATTCAGCTCTCGTTGCTTATAAGTCTTAATCCAGTTGATTTGGTCATTGACATTTGGGGATGTCGTATTAATAAATCGCCCCAACTTCTCGTCTGTGCGAAGCCTGACAATAAATTCCGCATCATCTTTGTTGACATATCGAACACGAAGTCCGTACCGTTCTAAAGTAAAGTCTGAAGGTAATTTATTCATTGCGATATTTTATGAATTCATCGTAGCTGCGGATGTAGTCGGCTTCGGTGTAGACGTCGGAGGCGAGGACGAGGCAGACGGCGCCGGAGGAGAAGTCGTCGAGGGTTCGCCAGATGCCGGGGACGATGTAGAGTCCCTGGTAGGGGCGGTTGAGGAGAAAGGTGCGCTTGACTTCGCCGTCGTCGAGGGTGACGGTGAAGCTGCCGGAGGCGGCTATGATGAGCTGGCTGAGGTCGCGGTGGGCGTGGCCGCCGCGCGATTCGCCGCCGGGTACGTCGTAGAGATAATAGGTGCGCTTGACGTCGAAGGGCACCGTAAGTCCGTTTTCCACCACGCTGAGGTTGCCCTTGCGGTCGCTGTGATGTCGGCTGAGCTCTATCATGGAGCAGTCGTAGACTTTTGAATTCTTCATCGCCGTGAGTTTATGAATGAATCGAAGTCGTTTTCGTAGTCGTCGGGATCGTAGGGGGTCGAGGCGAGGATGAGGGCGAGGGAGTTGGTGGAGAAGTTGCTCATCTGGCGCCAGTAGCCTTTGGGTATGTAGAGGCCGTAATAGGATCGGTTGAGGGTGAAGGTGGATGTCTGCTGTCCGTCGGTTAGCCTGACGTCGAAGGCTCCGGAGAGGGCGATGATGAATTCTTCGTTTTGCTTATAGGCGTGACCTCCGCGGGATTCGCCGCCGGGGACGTCGTAGATCCAGTAGGTGCGTCGGATCTCGAACGGTACGTGCTTCAACTGTTCTGCAAAGGAGAGGTTGCCGCGGCGATCGAGGAATTTGGGGAGGTCGATAATGATGGGTTTGTCCATGATTATCTATATGATATGGTATGGGAGGGGGAGTGCGTGTCAGTCGATGGGCTGGAGGTCGAGGGGGGAGATGGCTACGGTGGCGCAGCCGAGGATGTCGAGGCGGATGACGAGGCGCGCGGTGGCTGATGCGTCGTGGTCTGGGGTGGCCGCTGCGTCGGAGGTGGCGCCATGTGTGTAGATGACTTCGCCCTGGAGGCCGCGGAGGGAGCCGCGGACTACGCTGATGCGCATGCCGGGGGTGAGGGGGCGGGAGATGAATTCAACGGGGCGGTCGGTGGCGCCGAGCATGAAGCGGAGGCGCTGGAGCTGGGCGTCGGGCACGATGGCTGGGCGTGAGCCGGCGGTGGCGGCGCGATCCATGAGGAAACGGTGGATGCCGGGGATGCGGACGGCCTGGCGGCGCTGGGACTCGGTGCAGTGGATGAATACGGTGGACGGGATGACGACGCGGTCGATCTCTTTGCGGCGGCCGTCGCGCCATACGCGCAGTTCGCGCTGGGAGGCGACGTAGGTCGCGAATCCGTGCTGGCCGATGGTGCGCGCCATGGTGTGCTCGGCGTTGTGGCTGACGAGGGCTACATACCAGTGGGCGTCGGATACGCCTCCGGCACCGTCAACGCTTTTGCGCGCTGCCGTCGCCGCGGGAGTTGTCTGGATGTCAGCCATTTGGAAAACGGTCAACGAGGATCCGGAATGTGCGGCGGAATAGCCGCCGGACTGCATTCCGAAGCAGTATCTCTTGGTAAGAGATACTAAATCACACCAATCCCCTGGAATTCAGTACATTCCACAAACCGGATTAGGTCAAATATTGTAATAATGCGTTATTGCAGCTAAACAAGTGCCATATAGCCGACAATTGATTTGCTCATTTCAAAGGAATTGTCTATCTTTGCGGTGAAATGCATATCTCTTACCAAGAGATACTGCTTCGGGCCGAAGCGGCGCATGATGCAGGCCGTTTTCGGAGGTCAGTCGAATATCGCAATCCAAACAGTTGATATATAGTGGATTGTCATTCGGCTGAGGAAGTAGAGTTATATCCGATGGATAACGAAAGCGCTTCAAAAACGGAAGTTGAAGCACGACGATGGTGGGTTCTCAACCATGTGGCAGGCGGTTCGGCAGGCCGTATCCGCCGCGCCCGTGAGGCCGTGGATCGTCTTAATGTTGCCGAAAGCCTTGATCTGGAGCTTTGGGCGCCGTCGATCGTGAGCGCCGTCGATGTCGGCGGCCGGATGATCAGGCGCGAGGTGGCGTTGACCTATCATTATGTGTTCGTGCGCGGGAGGCTGCGTGATGTCAAACGGCTGTGTGGCAGCCAGAACGGATTTTCGTTCGTAATCGACCGCGCGGGCGCCGACCGCTATGCGCATGTGAGCGACGCTCAGATGACCGCTTTCCGCATCATCGCCCGCGGATACGAAAACCGGTTGCCATTCTTCCGCATTGAGGATGTCGAGCTTGAGGACGGCGACCTCGTGGAGGTGATGGACGGTGCTTTTGCGGGCCTCATCGGCCGGTTTATGGCGCGCAAGGGTAGCTCGAACGGCAATATCGCGGTGCAGACGTCGGGCGGACTGGGGACGATGGCGTTCAATGTCGATGCCCGGTCGGTGCGTGTGCTTGAATTTGCGGCAGGGAGCCGACGGGCCTACGATCAGATAGATGCTTTCGCGCCACGCCTGTTCGGGGCGCTGCGCAAGATGCGGCTGGGCGAGCAGTTGACCGACAAGGAGATAGCCTCGCTGACGGTGTTCGTGCGCCGCATGGAGCGGGCCGACCTGGGCAGTGGCAAGCTCGCCGAGCGGCTCGCCGCGATGCTTCTGGGCGCCATGAGCATCCTCGGCGAAACGGCCGCGGCAGCCGACGCGCGCCGCCGACTCGACCGCCTCGGAGCCTTCAGCCCCCTGGCCCTCTTCGTCAGAGGCGCTCTCGACCGCGCCCCCTCCCTCCTGCGCCAAGCCCTCGCCGCCCTTTCGGGCGACCCCGCCTCCGACGCGGCCCCCGCGGGCTCGAAAACCACCCTCTCAAAATCAGCCTCAGCCCTGCGCGACGAGATCCTCTGGCATCTCTCTCCCACCTCCTCCCTCCCCGCCGCCTCCTGAACGAATTCATCCTCGATGACCCATCTCGATTTTAAGTCGATATATTGACTTGGCATCGGTCAAAAGCAACATACTCCTCAACGGAATAAATACCATCACAGGAATAATATTCCCGATCATTACTTTCCCTTATGCAGCGCGTATTTTGCTGCCGGAAGGTATAGGGATCGTGAATTTTCAGTTGGCGATCATCAATTATATTGTATTGCTAACAAGTCTGGGCATTCCTCTGTATGGTGTAAAAGAGATCGCTAAGCATCAGGATGACAAGGCTCGACGTGATATAGTCACCATCGAGTTACTCGTGTTGAGTTTCCTGCTGTGTCTGTTCGGATATCTGGCCGTGTGGGGATTGGCGTCTTTTGTCCCCGAAATACGCCAGCATTCAGTATTGTTCTGGATCCTCAGTCTGACCATCGCATTCAATACTCTCGGAGTCTCCTGGTTTTATCAGGGTGTTGAAGACTTCAAATTCATTACAATCCGTGCGATAGCCATTCGAACCCTTGCTGCAGCGTCGCTATTCATATTTGTAAAAAATTCTTCAGACCTTATAATTTACGGCATTATCACAGTCTGCTCTACTGTCGGCAACAATGTCATCAATTTCATCCATCTCCGCAAATATCTTCGTGTCGACTGGCAGATGCTTCGGGAACTCAAGATCGGCCGCCATCTTCGTCCGGCATTAAAGATTTTTGTGCTCAATCTTATCATAAGCCTATATGTGCAGCTTAATTCCGTGATGCTCGGATTTATGAGCAATGAGATTGCGGTCGGATATTTCACAGCGGGCAATAAGATAATCATGATATGCCTTTCATTGATCGGATCGATTACTACAGTGTTGTTGCCAAGATGCTCCAATCTATATGAAACAGGACGGATAGAGGAATTTGCCAGTATTATCAAGAAAACCCTTCGGCTGGTGATTGGGTTGTCGTTGCCTATCATGGCCGGTATGACAGTTTTAGCAAAACCTCTTATAATTCTTTTTTGTGGCGAGGATTTTCTTCCTTCAGTTCCCATCGTTTATTGGGATGCGGCTTTGATACTATTTGTGTCCCTTACTGGAGTTTTGGGCATACAGGCTCTTTATTCGATGGGGAAAGTTGATATCGTTATCTGGAGTGTCACCACCGGAGCCGTCATTAATATTGTTTTGAATATAATGTTCATTCCCGTTTATGGCGCGACAGGAGCCGCGATAGGGACTTTTGCCGCGGAGTTAGGAGTACTTGTAATACAGCTTTTATTAGGTAAGAAAGTTCTCCCGTTTAAGTATAAGGAAATAAAGTGGCAAAATTATTTTTTTGCTGTAATAATAATGGTTGTCCTTCTGTGGCCAATCAATCATTATATTTCATGTCGTTTGTCTGCTTTCCCACAGTTCGCTGTCGGAGTTCTTATAGGCATGATGGCCTATGCGATGATTCTTAAGTGGAGAAAGGACGACTTGTTTCATGAGGTTGCTAAACAGCTATATCGGCGAAAAATGTCGTGTTGAAGACTATAGCTGAAAAATACATGGGGATTTTCCAATCTGAATAATAAAATTTATGGACGTAATCATAGGAGGAGGCATAACCGGAATCAGTTATGCGTTATTTTCAAAAAATAGAGATACTCTTATATTGGAAAAAGAAAATGAATTGGGAGGATATTGTCGTACGACAAAACGGAATGGTTATGTATGGGATTATTCCGGTCATTTCTTCCATTTCCAGGACGAGGCAATAAAGAACCTGGTTTTCCGAAACATCGAGAAATCTCAGCTAAAAAAAGTAGAAAAGTCTACCAAAATATTTTATGGCGACAGGCTCATTGACTATCCTTTTCAAAAAAACATACATCAACTGCCCCAGTCGGAATTTATTGACTGCTTGTATGATCTTAACGAAATTCCTGATGGTGAGTATCATACATTCAAACAGATGTTATATCACAAATTTGGAAAGAGCATAGCGAATAAATTTCTTGTTCCCTACAACGAAAAACTATATGCTTGTGATTTGGACCGGTTGGATGTAGATGCAATGGGCCGCTTTTTCCCTTATGCGAATAAAGAGGAAATCATAAGAAATTTCAAACAAAGTGAGAACAGTTCATATAATGGGACTTTTCTCTATCCGATGGGTGGCGCAGAAATATATGTAAACGCTCTTTCCTACGAATTACGCCCTGACCAATACCGAACCAGATGTGACGTACAGAAGATAGATAAACTAAATCACAAAGTTACTTTAGCATCAGGTGAAACTATCAAATATGATAATCTTATATCCACTCTCCCGTTACCAAGGTTACTGGAATTGTGCGAAGTCGAATATAATAAGGATGTTTTTTCGTGGAATCAGGTTTTGGTGTTCAATCTCGGGTTTGACAAGAAGTCACCAAATAAGACTGATCACTGGATCTATTTTCCTCAAAAAGACATCTGCTTTTATAGAGTCGGATTTTATGATAATATTTTGGGTACAAATAAACTCTCCATGTATGTGGAGATCGGTTTCCCCAAAGAGGCTAAAATCAATCCCAATGAATGGCTCGGCATGGTTTTGACAGATTTGAAGAGAGTAGGAATAATTGATGAAACTTTCCTGCTTGAAGATTATCAGAGTTTAATAATGAATCCTGCTTATGTGCATGTATCTGAAACGTCAAATGAAGAAACACGCCGCACGAAAAAAATACTAAAGAAGTTTAACATCTACTCGATTGGAAGGTATGGAAGCTGGATATACTGTTCGATAGAAGATAATATAAAAGAAGCCAGACAGCTGGCAAATGATATAGCACGATGAAACCGGTACTTACAATTGTCGTTCCAGTTTATAATACGGAGCAATACTTAGAAAAATGTTTGGATTCTCTTCTCATCCCTCAGTTAGACAAACTTGAAGTCATTGTCGTAATAGATGGGAGCCCCGACAATTCTTTAGGATTGGCTAATAAATATGCCCGTCGTTATCCTGACACCTTCAAGGTTGTTAATAAAGAGAATGGGGGACATGGTTCGTGTTGCAATGTGGGATTAAAACTCGCGACTGGAAAATATATACGATTCCTTGATTCAGATGACTGGTTGGAGACTGATTCATTGAATGCAATGGTAGGACGTCTTAACCAAACAGAGGTCGACGTGATACTTACGCATTCTCAAATAGAAAATGTTTATAATAACACTAGTGAAGCATATGGATATGCATTTGATGAGGGGATGTGTGATAATGTAATCAGAATTGAAGACATAAATTTTCACGAAAAAGACACCCCATTATTTTCTTTAGCAGATTGCACGTTTAATACATCAACATTAAAAAAAACCGAAATATTTTTCTCTGAAGGGACATCATTTGACGATAATATTATATATACTCACCCTTATATAGGAGTGAGTACGGTTTTATTCGTCAATTTGTTGCTTTACCACTATTATGTTGGTAGGCCGGGGCAAAGTATTCAAAGCCTGTCCCCAGAAAAATATTGTCAGAGCTTTAACGAGGCATTCCGAGCCCTGAAAGTTTTCAGAGAAATTCCTAAAGAAACCTTTGATAGATGTAGGGTGCAATTTTCGACTATAGAATCAAGGATGATACGCTCTTTATATGCATTAAATGCAAAAACGCCTCAAGAAGGCCGCAAAATCAGATTGAAAAAGCTGAATGATTATGTTAATAAAGACAGTAGAACATGCCAAATTGGAGCAACTAAACTTTTCTTCCTGCAACGAACATCTTCGCCGCTCTTTTTCATTATTTACGAGGCGATTTCTAAAGGATTGCGAACATTGTTTTCCAGAAAAAATAAGCATTTATAAATGATGAAAAAGATAATGCTCGTGTTCGGGACTCGGCCCGAGGCCATCAAGATGGCTCCGCTGGTCAAGGAGTTTCAGAAATATCCTGATAAATTTCAGACAATAGTGTGCGTCACCGGACAGCACCGGCATATGCTTGACCAGGTACTCGACATATTCGAGATCAAGCCCGATTATGACCTCAATATCATGAAGCAGGGGCAGGATCTGTACGACGTCACCGCCCGCGTGCTCACAGGCATGCGCGATGTACTGTCGGAGGCGAAACCCGACGTGGTGCTCGTGCATGGTGATACCACCACCTCTACAGCTGCGGCGCTTGCGGCATTTTACCAGCAGATACCGGTAGGACATGTCGAGGCCGGACTACGAACACACAATATCTACTCCCCATGGCCTGAAGAAATGAACCGGCAGATTACCGGACGCATAGCGACTTATCACTTCGCGCCGACGCCATTAAGCCGTGAAAACCTAATTGCCGAAGGAATTGACCCCAATAAAATCACTGTTACAGGCAATACGGTCATAGACGCCTTGCATATCGTAACTGAAAAGCTGAAATCGTCCTCTTCCATCGAGGGCCCGATCCGATCGTCTCTATTCCGTATGGGATTCGATGTCAGCCGATGCAACAGTCGCCGCATGGTTCTCGTCACAGGGCATCGCAGGGAAAATTTCGGTGAGGGATTCATCAACATATGCGAGGCCCTTAAGACACTTGCCGGGAAATATCCTGCAATCGATTTTGTCTATCCGATGCATCTTAATCCCAACGTGCGGAATCCCATTCACGAGGTGTTTGGTGAGGATCTGCGTAATCTCGGCAATATATTCTTTATCGAACCGCTCGACTATCTGCCGTTCGTCTACCTGATGGAGAAATCCACGGTAGTGCTCACGGACAGCGGCGGGATTCAGGAGGAGGCGCCCGGGCTCGGCAAGCCGGTGCTCGTGATGCGCGACACTACCGAACGCCCCGAGGCCCTCGACGCAGGGACGGTCAAGCTTGTAGGAACAGATTACAATAAGATTGTCAGTGAAGTGTCTCGTCTTCTGGATGATGCCGCATATTACGACACGATGAGCAAAGCCGTCAATCCTTATGGCGACGGGCATGCTTGCGAACGAATATTATCCTTCTAATGAAAAAAATGCTCTATTTATCCCATGTGCCTTGGGGATGGATTAAACAACGTCCGCACTTTCTGGCAGAAAAGCTATCGAATAGAATGGACGTAAGTATTTATTCGTGTGAGAGCATTAGAAAAATATTCTCAAACAATACACTGTCGAACGACTCAAAAAACATCAAAAAGTTTTATACCCCGCTCGTATCCGCCAACTTTAATCTTAATAAACTCGGAGAGCTGCTTTATTCATATCTATTCAAGATTCAAATAAAAGATATTGAAAGCTATTCACATATCTGGATTGGGAGCACATTGATGTATCGGCTGATCAAACCTTTTTTACGTCCCTCACAAGTCTTGATATATGATTGTATGGACGATGATTATGAATTCCCTCTTTATCAAACAAAGCCAAAATTGATGAAGTACATCAAATCATTGGAAAAAAGTTTAATGGATCGAGCCAATTTTGTGTTTTTCTCATCAGAGCACCTGAAAAACACCGTAATATCAAGGACTAATGCTAATATTGAAAAATGTAATGTAATAAATAATGCTTTGGAGCCTCCTGTCCAAAATGATGATCGGAGCGCAGAAACACACGATTTGATCAGTAAGATTAAACCTTTGTCAAACAAAATCATGTATATCGGTATGATTGCTGAGTGGTTTGATTTTTCATCCATGTTGCAGGTTTTAGAAGATGATAAGGAAATTAATCTGATTTTGGTCGGTCCTACCGAAGTTGATATACCATCACATAATAGAATTCATTATTTAGGCAAAGTTGACAGGGCGTTAATATTTCCATTGATGTCAGAAACCGATGCGTTGATCATGCCGTTTGTAGTCAATGATTTGATTAAGTCAGTAAATCCAGTCAAACTATATGAGTACATTTATGGCGATAAGCCGATTATTGTCCCAAAGTATGAAGAAGTAAAAAAATTTTTACCCTATATTAATATTTATGACAATTATAACGAATTGTCTCAATTATGTAGGAAAGTCCGAGAAGGGAAGTTGCCATCTCCATCAAGCTTTAAGGGATATAAAGAGTTCGTTAATGAGAATACATGGCAAGGTCGTGCCGACATTATTTTGAAAAAGTTGCTGTAATAAGACCGATCATTTCAGGTTTTGTAAAAACGAATGACAATCACTTTTTTATTACCACGTACAGCTGAACATCCGATAGGTGGTTTTAAAATCATTTATCAATATGGAAACCAATTGGCGAAAAAGGGTGCCACTGTCAACTATGTCTATGGCGTGGCTTGTAGGAAAGATTTGAAATCGTTTGTGAAAATAGGCTATCAGGTATGTCGCTATTTCAGGTTCCTTAAGTATAAGTTTTTCATAGATTGGAGGCCGGAAAAATGGATAAAAACAACTGGTAAGTCTTTTCATTACCTTACATATTCTCTTTCTGAGAATGTCCTGCCTGAAAGTGATGTCGTTATTGCGTCATCATGGGTTACCGCATTGTGGCTTGATGGTTTTGTAAAAGTGCCTAATACGAAAAAATTCTATCTTATTCAAGCTTTTGAAAACTGGCATGGTGGAGACAAGAAAGTCATTGAAACTTGGAAAATGCCACTGAATAAAATCGTAATTTCTCCGTGGCTTCTTGATATAGCCCATAAATTGGGAGAGAAAGCAGTATTAATAGAGAATGGGTTTAATCTGAAGGATTTTTTTGTTGAGAGACCTATAGCGTCCAGAGATCCATATTCGATTATGATGCTTTGGCATGATAATCCTGTTAAGGGATGTGAACTGGGATTGAATGCCTGTAAAAAACTTAAAGAAGAATACCCGGACATACGTTTGATTATGTTCGGCGTTCCAGAACGGCCTTCCGACTTTCCTGAATGGATTGAATATCACCATCAACCATCTAAAAGCCAATTAAGAGGTCTTTATAATGACGCATCAATATTTATTGGAACGAGTTATAGCGAGGGTTGGGGTCTTACTTTAGGAGAAGCAATGCTATGTGGTTGTGCTGTAGCCTGTACGGATAATGGTGGATACCTTGCTATGGCTAATCATCAGGAAACGGCTTTGGTTAGCCATGTTGGCGACATGGAGGCTCTAAAAAGTCATATTGAACTATTGATAACTAATGACGAGTTAAGAACAACAATAGCTGAAAACGCCGCTGAATTTGTCAAAAAATATGACTTCACCATTCAAGCCGAAAAGTTTGCTTCAACAATTTTATCTGACAGCATTTGAATCTTTGGGATGTCGAATCTGATCATCGTTTTATTTTTATTTGCTGTTACTGTCATCTCTGCATTTATCGAGCCGGGATTAAAAAATGAAACCAGAAGAAAATTATATGTTCTGATAGCGGTTATAATAGTGATCCTCGTAGGGCTGAGGGATGGATCAAGTCTGAATGATTATGACAACTATGTCCGCATATATAATGATTTGACACGGAGATCAGAAGTAGAGTTTTCCTATGATGTGATTTGCAGTCTCGCTGGCCATCTTGGCGGAGTTTCAGCAATGTTTTTTATATATGCTTTACTGGGGACATCAACGAAACTTTTTGCTTTTTACAGATTGACTGATCTAAAATTCCTTACCCTTGCAGTTTATGTGTCAAATATCATGATACTACATGATATGACTCAAATTAGAGCCGGGGTCGCTTCTGGCATTTTTTTGTTGGCCCTGCCTTATTTGCGAGATCGTAAAGTGTTAAAATATCTATTATTAGTCGCATTAGCTTTTTGTTTCCATTACTCTTCATTACTTTTCTTAATCCCGTGTCTCTTTTGGATAAAATCATTGAGGGACAATCGATGGTTCTATCTTTTGATAATACCGATTGGCTATCTGCTTGGCACTACAGTCTTAAACCCTGAAATTATCCCCTATGAACCGCTTAAAGCGAAGATAATCATGTATCGCAATCTACAGCAAATGGGCTCTACGGGATTCACGGACCTTAATATATTTAATCCGTACATTTTATTTAGAATTGCCATTTACTTCATACTTCTTTGGAAATTTAATCTCATAAAGAGATCCAACAGATATTTCCAAGTTCTCATGTTCGTTGACGGATTGGCGATATGTTTGTTTCCGGCATTTTCATCGATTGCATTATTGGGGTACAGAGGAAGTGAACTCCTCGGTATCGTGGAAGTTGTTCTTTATCCCATGCTGTACTATGCAGTCAAGCCTAAAGAAGCCGCAAAATTCAGTGTAGTGTCCATTGCAGCGGCATTGTTGATAGTCAATCTAACATATAAGCATCTGATTTATTTTTGATGAGGCCGTCGGTATCTGTCTGTTTAGCAACTTATAATGGCGAAAAATACATTGCCGAGCAAATTGAGTCTATTCTTGCACAATTAGGGTCAGACGATGAACTGATTGTTTCGGATGACGGATCAACGGATAATACCACAGAGATCATTAGCGCGATTAAAGACAGCCGAATAAAATTCATCAATAACTTGAGAGAACATGGATATACCCCGAATTTTGAAAACGCTCTGCAGCATAGCACAAAAGAAGTCATATTCTTGTCAGATCAAGATGACATATGGGACAAGTTGACGGAATGCCTGAATTATCTCGAAACATATGACTTTATAGTGCATGATGCAACGATCGTGGATTCTTCTAAGAATGTAATCGGAACTTCATTTTTCAAAGAAAGAAAAAGCCATAGATCATGGCTTGGAAATTTGTTGAAATTCGGTTATCTGGGATGCTGTATGGCCTTTAGGCGTCGAATTCTCGAGAGGGCTCTCCCGTTTCCTTCTAATCGCAGATTATGCACTCATGACAACTGGTTATTCCTGATTGCCAAAACTTTTTATAAGGTCGGATATATTGACAAACCATTAATCAAGTATCGTAGGCATGGCAAAAACACTTCCACAGGAGGATTTCAACGGAAAATAGATCTCGTATTCATGCTTAACTATCGTAAATATCTTTTATTCAATTTACTCAAGCGAAAATGATTATAAGCATCATTGTCGCGACATGGAATAGTGCAGGAACACTCCACGATACCTTGGAGTCACTTTACAGTCAGACTTGGAAAGATGTCGAAGTGGTCGTAATTGACGGACAATCCACTGATTACACCCTTGACATCGTCAAGGAATATGAGAGGCGGTTTGAGGGACGGCTGAAGTGGATCAGCGAGCCGGATCGTGGGCTGTATGATGCAATGAACAAGGGCCTGGCGATGGCCACCGGCGACGTGGTAGGGATCTTGAACAGTGATGACTTCTATACTTCTGACGACGTTCTCGAGCGCGTAGCGCATGAAATTGAGGGAGTGGATGCGGTGTATGGCGATATTCATTTCGTAAACCCTGAT